>CAMOUB010000008.1 GCA_946626345.1 uncultured Caryophanales bacterium
TTAAAGCATGAGATCTCTTGTTACCTGTAACTGTAGTTTTACCAGTTAAATAACACTTTGCCATAGTCACTACCTCCTTGCAACAAAAATCATTCAGCCTTATAATTTTACATTAGATATTTATAAATTTCAAGATATTTTTTCAAAAACTGTAAAATTGGTATTAATTGGTGTTTACTATTATGATATATATTTGACAATTTGCCATTTAAGTGGTAATATTGTTATAACTAGTTTAATGGTTATTTGCCTTTTGCCATAGGCAAAGATGATTAAAACTAGATATATAAATGAGGTGTTTATATAGATGCTAAATTTTTGCTAGTTTTAGAAAAAAATTAGAGACAATTTATTAATTTAAACATAATACAGTTTGTCTGTATATACATATATGACATTTTATCTAATAGGAGGTATTACCAAATGAGTGTTAGTAGTATTGATGTTGCACTTTTTAGACGTATGGTAATAAACGGAGCTATCAACTTAAAGAATAATTCTGAAGAGGTTGATAGACTTAATGTATTCCCAGTACCAGATGGAGATACAGGTACTAATATGAGTATGACTGTTACATCAGGTATAAGAGAATTAGAAGCTTGTGAATCAAGCTCTATCATTGATAATGCTAAAGTATTATCAAGAGGTGCCTTAATGGGCGCAAGAGGTAACTCAGGAGTTATCTTATCACAATTTTTTAGAGGACTATATGTTGGATTAAAAGAAATTCCACATAATTATTTATCAATAGAAGATTTTACAAATTGCTTACAATCAGGCTGTGAGATTGCATATAAGGCAGTTATGGAGCCTGTTGAAGGTACAATTTTAACTGTTATAAGAGAAGCTATTGCTGCTGTAAAACAAAATAGCTTTGATACAATTGATGATTTATTAGCTTGTTATTTAGCTGCTGCTAAAACTGCATTAGAGAATACACCTAATCAATTACCTGTATTAAAAGAAGCAGGAGTAGTAGATTCAGGTGGAGCAGGTTTTGTAAAAATCGTTGAAGGTATGGATTTAGCATTAAAGGGTGAAATATTAGTTGCATCTGATGTTAATGCGCAAGCTCAAGAAGTTAAAAAAGCTGTTGAGGATATTAAATTCTTATATTCAATTGATTTCGTATTAGAATTAAAGAAACCAGATCAATTTGTTGAAAAAGAATTAAAGGCTGCTTTATCATTACTTGGAGATTCATTATCTGTATCTAGAGAAGAAAATCAAGTTAAAGCTCATATTAATACTAATAGACCTGGACGTGCAATTGAAATATCTCAAAAACAAGGTGAATTTATTTCATTAAAGATTGATAATAGAAAAGTTCAAATTTCTAATAATTCAAGTGATGCTGCAAAAGCTGTAGTAGTAGAAAATAAAGAAGTACCACAAAAGGAATTCGCACTTGTTGCAGTATGCTTCGGTGAAGGTATTGTAAATACATTTAAAGAATTAGGTGTAGATTATGTTATCGAAGGTGGACAAACAATGAATCCATCTACAGAAGCATTCGTTGAAGCAATTAAAGCTGTAAATGCTAAAAATGTAATTATCATTCCAAATAACTCAAATGTAGTTATGGCTGCAAAGCAAGCTGCAGGAATGGTTGATGGTGTAAATGTTGCTGTTATTAAAGCTAAGACAATAGCACAAGGTTATGCATCATTAGTAAATTATAATCCTGAAGCATCATTAGAAGAAAATGTAGAAGCAATGACTGCTCAAATTGAAGCTGTTACATCAGGTGAATTAACATATTCAATTAGAGATACAGAAATCAAGGGTGTAAAGATTACATCAGGTGATTACATGGGTATCTCAAATGGAGAAATAATTGTTTCAACTGCTAAAAAGGATGATGCATTAAAGAATTTATTATCTCAAATTATTACTGAAGATTCAGCTGTAGTTACTCTATTCTGTGGAAAAGATGTCACAGAGGCAGAAATGAAAGCTGCTGAAGCAATGTGTCTTGATATTAATTCAGATATTGATGTTGAATTAATTGAAGGTAAGCAAGATATTTATTCATATATCATTGCAGTAGAATAATAATTATAAGGGCTGGAAATACCAGCCCTTTTTTTGGCAAAAGGAAGGAGGCTTTTATGAATTTAGATTATGATTTAAGCATAGTTAAAGGAATTGGTAATAAAACCCAAGATAGATTAAATGAAAATGGAATTTATACAGTTAAAGATTTATTATTTTCATTTCCTAAATCATATGATATTTATGAAGAAAACCCAAGCCTTCTTAGATCTGAAAAAAGTACTGTAATAAAGGGTGAATTGGATTCTAATCCAGTTTTTATTAAGCATAGAACTAATTCAAATGCGATTATTTTTTATCTTTTATGCTATGGAAATAGAATTAAATGTATCTATTTTGGAGGAGATTATTTAAGATATAAAATTTATAAGGGTGCTAATATAATTATTTATGGTAAATATAATTCATTTAATAAAGAATTTGTTGTATCAAAGCTATTTGAATCAAATTTTATATCTAGAATAGAATGTAATTACAAATTAAAGGATATAAAAAATTATTTAATTGAAAAAGCAATAAAGGATATATTTTCAAATGAATTAAAAATAGAAGAAACATTACCAAATGAATTGTTACAAAAATATAAATTGTATGATATTAAAAATTATATTTATTTATCACACATCCCAAGAAATAGAGAAGACGTAAGACAAGTATTAAGAAGAAGAAAATATGAAGAATTTTTTTGGTATAGTATTAGATTAGAATATTTAAAAAGCTTAAGAGCTGAAATTATAAAACCAAAAAGAATATTTGATAAAGAAAAACTAAAATCATTTATTGATTCATTAGACTTTAAATTAACTAAGGATCAATTAAGCGTAATATCAGAAATAGAAAAAGATATTAAATTAGATAAGCCAATGAATAGATTAGTCCAAGGTGATGTTGGTTGTGGTAAAACTATTATAAGCATTTATGCTGCCTATATATTAATATTATCTGGCTATCAAGCAGCAATAATGGTACCAACTGAAATACTTGCAAACCAACAATTTCAATTTGCAAGAGAAATGCTTGCTAAAAGAGGAGTAATTGTTGAGCTTTTAACATCATCAATAAAGGATTCAGATAAAAAAGATATTTTATATAGATTAAAAAATAATCGTATCAATTTAATTATCGGAACTCATGCTTTAATTGAAGAGAATGTTAAATTTGATAATTTAGGCATAGCAATTATAGATGAACAGCATAAATTTGGTGTTATGCAACGTCAAAAATTAATTGATAAATATAAATATACAGATTGTCTATATTTAACCGCAACACCAATTCCAAGAAGCTTAGGTCTTACAATGTTTGGAGATTTAGATATATCATCAATTCATACAATGCCTGAGGGTAGATTAAATACAATTACTAAAATTGTAAATTATAGAGCTATTAAGGGCTTAATGAAATCTATATCAAAGGAATTAGATAAGAATAATCAAATATATGTTGTAACTCCTTTAATAGATGATATTAATTCATTAGATGTTATGGATGTTAAAAAAGCATATAACTTATTTAATGAATATTTTCCAGATAAAAAAATAGGAATAGTTCATGGTAAATTGCATACAGATGAAAAAAATAGAGTTATGAATGATTTCTATTTAGGAAAAATAGATATATTAGTATCTACAACTGTAATAGAGGTTGGAGTGAATGTAAAAAGAGCTACTGTAATTGTTATTTGTGATGCAAATCAATTTGGTTTAGCACAACTTCATCAGCTAAGAGGTAGAGTTGGAAGATCAATATATCAATCATATTGTATATTGTTAACTAATGATAGCGAAAACGAAAGATTATTAACAATAGAAAGCTCAACAGATGGTTTTAAAATTGCTGAGGCAGATTTAAAACAAAGAGGACCTGGAGATTATTTAGGTAATGATCAAAGTGGATATGTTGGTCTTGATTATGCAGATTTTTATGAAGATATAAAAATATATGAATGTGCTAAGAAAGATGCATATGAATTACTAGATAAATTTAAGAAAAAAGAATTAGAAAGTAATATATTTAATGATATAATTAGAAATGAAGTTGCAAATAGAAACAAAAACAATTAATGGAGTGATTTTATGATAAGAATAGGCGTAGACGCTAATGGTGGAGATTTTGGAGTTGAAACTACAGTTCCTGCAGCAATTAATGCAGTTAAAATGTTTGATGATATTGAAATTGTATTATTTGGTGACGAAAACAAAATAAAACCATTATTAACTAATTCAGAAAGAATAACTATTGTACATACAGAAAAAACTTTAAGCATGGGCGAAAAGGATCCTATGAGAGCAGTAAGAAGAGAAAAGGATTCATCTTTATGTATGGCAATGTATGCTGCTAAAAATAATGAAGTAGATGCTGTAGTAACATCAGGTCCTACTCAATGTGTAGTTATGGCAGCTCATGTAATTATTAGAAGATTACCACAAATGGAAAGAGTGGCATTATGTCCTATTATTCCAAATTTTGATGGTCATCATAGATTAATGCTTGACGTAGGAGCCAATGTTGAACTAAAGCCAGAGCAATTAGGCCAATTTGCAATATTTGCTACAGTCGCAGATAAGGAAATATTTGGCGTAGAAAATCCTTCAGTAGGATACTTGAATATTGGTTCAGAACCTGGAAAAGGAAGAGAAGCTGATAAAGAAGCTTATTATTATTTAAAGGATTTAAAGGGTATTAATTTCTATGGAAATATTGAACCAGATCAAGCAATAAAATGTCCAACTGATATCATTTTAACTGAAGGATATGGCGGAAATATTTGCCTTAAGGCTGTAGAAGGTACAGCAAAAACTATGGGTAAAATGCTAAAGGAAGAAATAAAATCCTCTTTAGGTGGAAAAATTGGATATTTATTTATGCGAAAAAATATCAAGAGATTTGCTAAAAGAATGGATTCAAAGGAAGTAGGCGGAGCAATGATTTTTGGTATTAATAAGCCAGTAGTAAAAGCTCATGGTAATTCAGATCCTTATGCATTTACAAGTGCAATAAAGCAAGTAAGATTAATGGTAAAATCTAATTTAATTGAAAAAGTAATACCATATCTTCCTGAAATTGAAAGGAAGGAAGATGTAAATGAATAATCCAGAAAAATTAGAAGAGACATTAGGCTATCATTTTAAAAATAAAGATTTATTAATTACAGCTTTAACTCATTCATCTTATGCTAATGAGCATGAAACCGAATGTAATGAAAGAATGGAATTTTTAGGAGATGCAGTATTAGAACTTTCGATGTCTAAATACTTATATAGTAAGATTCATTTAGATGAAGGAGTGCTAACAAAAACAAGAGCTAAGGCTGTATGTGAAACAGCCCTAGACTTATATGCATCTAAGATCGATTTAGGTAATTATTTATACTTAGGTAAGGGCGAAGAAGCTACAGGCGGAAGAACTAGACCAGCAATTATTGCAGATGCATTAGAAGCTGTTTTAGGTGCAATTTTTTTAGATTCTTCATTTGAAGAAGCATCAAAAATAGTTGATAAATTCTTTATTCCTTATATGGAAGATGTATTAAAAAATAAAGATTATAAATCACAATTACAAGAAAAGCTTCAAAGTGAAAAGAGAAGCATTAGATATGAAATTACCAAGGACGAAGGCCCAGCTAATAATAAAACATTTGAAGCAGTTGTTTATATGGATGATATATTGATGGGTAGAGGAACTGGTAAATCAAAAAAAGAAGCACAACAAAATGCAGCAAAGGATGCATTAGAAAAGGAAGCTCAAATTAAATAATATGATAAAGAAATTGTTTGAATCAGGATATTTTAAGTATCAGGATTTTATATTAGAAAACACTAAGAAATTATCTTTATCACCACTTGAAGCATTAGTTTTAATAAAAATGCTAGATGAATTTAAAAATGATAAAAGAATTGTTATCGATGAAATAGCTAATAATTTAGTTGAAAAAAGAACAAATGTCGAAGAAGCTATGTCAAGCCTTAACGAAAAAGGTTTTTATTCTGTATATGTTTCATATGATAATGGTCGTGGAGAAGAGGTAGCATCATTAGATGGCTTTTTCTCTAGAGTAGAGGCAGTAATTAATAATATAGATATCGTAGATAAAGAAGATGAGCTATATTCAATTATTGAATATCTAAATGGAGTATTAAATCGTATTTTAACATCACAAGAGGTTGAAATTGTAACAAGCCTTGTAAAGGATGATTGTTATAATTTAGATAATTTCAAATATGCTGTTGAAGAAAAACTAAAAAATAGAAGTGTTATTACAATAAAAATTATTGCAAGAGCACTAGCAACTAAAGATAAGCCAAAGACTGTTTCATCAGGAAATGAGCTTATGAAGGATTTTATTAAAAATATAAAATAATGAATAAAATAAAAGCAAAAGAAATTTTAGATTTAATTAAAAATGAATATATTATTAATCCAAAGCCAGAATTAGATTTTAATAATAATTTTGAATTGTTATGTGCTGTAATGCTATCAGCACAAACAACAGATAAAAGAGTTAACATTGTAACTAAAGAATTATTTTTAAAATATCCTAATCCTAATTTGTTAATGAATGCTAATATATTAGATGTTATTGAAATTATAAAGAGCGTAGGACTTGCTAATAACAAGGCTAAAAATTTAATAGCATTATCAAATATGCTATATGAAAAATATGATTCAATTGTACCTAATAGCTTAGAAGAATTAACCAAATTACCAGGAGTTGGAAGAAAGACAGCAAGTGTAGTTTTAGCTTTAGGATTTAATATTCCTGCTATGCCAGTTGATACTCATGTCTATAGAATGGCTAAAAGATTTGGCTTTATCAAGTATGATGAAGATATATCTAAAGCTGAAGAAAATCTAAAGAAATATATTGATAAAGATATGTGGATAGAAGCACACCATTTATTACTTTTATTTGGTAGATATTATTGTAAAAGTCAAAATCCATTATGTAAGCAATGTAAATTAATAAAATATTGCAAATACAAAAAACAAGAATTTAGTAAAAAAGGCATTTAAAAATATGGCTATAGGGGCCATATTTTTTATTTTTTTATTAACAAAATGAGGCTTAATTGCTCTAAAAAATGACTTTTTTATCAAAATGTTTTTGCTCCTACGTTTTTTATAATTGATAGTATAATTTAAATACGCTAGGAGGACTTTTATGGATATCAATTTAAAAAAGGAAATTGAAACAAGAACTTTAGATCCTGATACAGTATATGCTGTAATTGGACCAGAATTAAAATTAAGAAGAATACGCCTACGTAAGACTTTGAAATATGTGGCATATAGAATATGCTCCATATCTTATGTGTCTAAGCTTGAAAGTAATTATTTAAAGCCAAATGCTACATATCTAAGTGAAATTTCTAAGAGACTTGGAATGTCTGATGTTTATGTATCAACACTTTTTGGGTTAAGAGAGGTTGTTGAAGAAGGAATTAAGGGCTTATTATTTAATGATAATAAATGTATTAAGGATTTCATTTTAAAAAAGGATGCTTATTATAATTATCGTTATAGAATAATAATATTTTTTGATAAATTATATGATAATGATTTTGAATCATGCACAGAAATATTTAAAGAATTAACCCCAATCGCAAAGACAATGATTAATTATGATTTTTTAGTATTTTCTATTTTATCAGGTATATATTATTACAAAATTGGTAAGCTTAATGATGCCCATGAATTACTTATTAGTTTAATTAATTTTGATATGAATACTAATTTAAAAGGAGTATTATATCTTTATTTATTCTACATATGTAATGCTTTAGGTAGACCTGAGACAATTGATTATTATAATAAAGCAAAAGAAGTATTATTATTCTTAGGTTCATATCAAATGCTAGATGAAACAAATTATTATTTAGCCATTTATTATATTAAAAATAATTCATATGATTATGCACTAAATATTGCTAAATCAATAAATGATACTAAAAGAAAACAAACTATTAATTTTTTAGTATCATATTTCAAAAATGAATCATTAAGATCTTATAACAAAAAGAATTTACTAGGTATTTCAAAGATCATATATGATTTGAAATTTGATAGTGTAATGTTAAATTCTGACATAGAAATGGTTAAAGAAAAGTCATTTAAGATTGATTATAATCAAATAATAGTTGATTATTTATTATTATCTGATGACTTAAAAATTATTTATATCTTTGATTTAATTAAAAATAATCAAGATATACAAGATTCATATGTCAAATCATTTTTCTTAAATGAATCATTAAAATCTGCTAAAAAAACAGGTAAATATAAGCTAATATATGATTATTATTCTTTTTGTAAAGGAGAGTAACAATTATGAAAATTAAAATATTAGTATTTAATTTAATATTTATATTTTTAATTGTTATTACAAACATAAATATTCATGCAGCAACATGGGAATTTAGGTGGACAAACACAGTAATACATATGCCTTTAGGAGGAAATTTATCAGAATATTCATTAATACCTGAGGCAAAGCTATATAGAGATGGAGTTTTATTAACAGATGCTAACATATCATATATGCGTGAAGGTGATTGGTTATATTTCATGTCAAATGTTAATTCGACAAAAATTGGAACATATAAGGTATGGTATAAAGCTTCTGAAAATGAAAAATATAAGCCTGGTACATGTAATGGATATAAGGCTTTAATTAGCTTTGTTGTTGAAGATTCTATTCCTCCAAAGATTGATTTAATAAATGATAATTTATTTATTCAAAGGGTTAAAGATATAACAGACGAGAATAGAGACATATTATTAGATAAGCTAGATAAGAATGTGGTTGTTTCAGATAATTATTCTGATTGTAATGTCAAATTTAATCATAATATTAATTTTACATTAAATGGTACATATCCTGTTGATGTTACAGCAATAGATTTATCAGGTAATAGAACTACAAAAACATTTAATGTAACAATATATGATTCAAGCTACCCAGTAATTGATTTTAAAGGAGAAGAGGTATTAAAGCTTCCTTTAAATGGAGATATTAATATTAGAGATTATTTTCAAGCATATGATGAAATTGATGGAGATATTTCTGCAAATATCAATTATCCAAAATTAGATTTATCTACAGTTTCTGATTTTTTATATACTGTTACAGTAAAAAATAAATCAGGTAATGAAACATCATATACAATTAAAATATATGTAATTGATGATACACCTCCTATAGTTGAGGCATATTCCAAAACATTAATTGTTGATTATAAGACTAATTTTGATGAATATAATTTTACAAATAAGGTTAAAATAATTGATAATCAGCCAGTAAATTATGATAATTTATCTATTGAAACAGATATTAAAAATGAAGTAGGTAATTATAAGGTTTATTATTATTACACTGATGGAATTAATTATGCATCTGAAGAAATTAATATTAAATGCGTATCTAAAGAAAAGCCTAAGATAATAGCTGATGATATTATTATAAAAACAAAATCTAATGTCAGCTTAAAGGATTTTATAAGAGTAGAAGATGAATCAGACGCATTAGTTTCTGAAAGCTTAGAAATAGATGATGCAGAAGTTAACTATAATAAGGCTGGTACATATTATGCTAGTGTGTATGCTATTAATTCATCAGGATTAAGTCAAACAGAAAGAATAAAGGTAATAATCCAAAATGGTGGCCTGTCTGGTATAAATATACCTATATTAATAATAATGATAGCCCTAAGCTTTGTAACAATAGGATATGGAATATTCTTTGTTTATTATTTCTATTTTAGAAAGAAAAAGAAAGAAAAATAAATTAAATATTTAATATTATAAGCAAAAGCCG
Source organism: uncultured Caryophanales bacterium (assembly GCA_946626345.1). GTDB lineage: Bacteria > Bacillota_I > Bacilli_A > Acholeplasmatales > Anaeroplasmataceae > Anaeroplasma. The sequence continues at coordinate 9,869 of CAMOUB010000008.1, forward strand.
ATTATTTATGTAACCGGCTTTTGTCATCAATCTAGATTTTTTATTTAATTCAATGATATAATAGATAAAAAGATACAAATAGGGTGATATAGTGAAGAGGTTTATAAGAAATTTATTATCAGGATATCTATTTATATTATTAGCACTATTAGTAGAGGTATTAGTTTTTTTAATATTACAATATAAAATGGATGATATTATAGTTGCAATCTTTGATTTAAAACAAGATGATCCAAATGTTCAAATAGGAATACTTATATCATATGTTTTATTTAGAGTCATTGCATATGTATTAGCATTTATAATATTCTTTAAGGTATTAAATAAAGCGGAAAATCCGGAATTTAAAATTCCTTGGTTAGTTGGTATATTATTATTACCATTTTTCTTTTCAATAATGTATTTTATTTTTGGTAACCATGGGTTAAGAAAAAGAGATAGGAAAATTGTTGATGGTTCTAAATCAAAATATGAGCATCAATATATTGTTGATGAACAGGTTGATTTAGGTACTGCTTGTGGAACATTTAAATATATAAATGCGACTACTAAGCTAGGATGCCATGATGGTAATAGAGTTAAGTATTATAAAACAGGAGAAGAATTCTTTCCTGAATTTATTGAATCATTAAAAACAGCTAAAGAATTTATATTTATTGAATTCTTTATTATCTCTGATGGTAAGTATTGGTCAGAAGTTAAAGATATATTAATTGAAAAAGCTAATGAAGGCGTTGAAATTAGGTTAATTTATGATGATATGGGCTGTAGTGGTACAATCGCATCAAATACTGCAAGAAAATTGAGAAAATTAGGAATTAAATGTTATAAATTCCATCCATTTAGACCTATATTATCAGGTATGTATAATAATAGAGATCATAGAAAAATAGTTATAATCGATCATGAAATGGCTTATACAGGTGGTATGAATTTAGCTGATGAATATGGAAATGTAATAAAAAGATTTGGCTATTGGAAGGATACAATGGTTAGAATTGAAGGAAGTGCAATTAATAATTTAATTATCACATTCTTACAAAATTATGACCTTGCCTGTGGAAAATTAAGCGATTATGATAAATATATTAAATACGAATATAAAAAATATGACGAAGATGGTTATGTAATGCCATTTGGTGATGGACCTGGTGGAATTGATGATGCATTAATTGGTGAACAAACATATATCAATATATTACATTATGCAAAGCATGAGGTATTTATTTCAACTCCATATTTAGTTCCTACATATGGATTAATCGATGCCTTAAGAAATGCAGCAATGAGAGGAGTAAAGGTACATTTAATCGTTCCTGGTATTCCTGATAAAAAGCTTGTATATAAGGTTGCTGAAACTAATTTTAAATATTTAATGGAATCAGGAATAAAAATACATAGATATACTCCTGGATTTAATCATATGAAAACAATATTAGCTGATGGAAAATTAGCAATGGTTGGAACAATAAATTTTGATTTTAGAAGCTTAGTACACCATTATGAATGTGGTGCAGTATTATATAAGGTTGATTGCTTAAAGGAAATAAAAGATGATTTCTTAGAAATGATTAAGGCATCAGAAGAAGTGCCTGAAAACTTTAAACAAAATTTCTTTATTAAGCTATTATGCGCAGTATTAAAAATAATAACTCCATTAATGTAAAAAGGAGCTGTAAAATTTACAGCTCCTTTTGCTTTGGTTTAAAGAATTACTAAAACATCGCCTATATCAAGCTTTTTGTCTAAGCCTCTTAGTAATACAGTTACATTATCACATCCAGCTTCTAATTCTTTGTAATCACTTTTTTTATTATATTCTATACCTGTTATTATTGTTTGAAGAAGTCCGTCTTTAGTTACGATAATGACGTTATCACCAACAGCAATATCTTTGCCTAAATGTTCTGTAGTAGCAGTAACACCTCTACTTGGAATTATATAAGATTCTGAAACAACGAATTCATCATTTTTAACCCAATGTGCATATAATCTAGAATATGGGAAACGAGTTGAATAATTGATAACTTCATCAGTATTGACTAATTCGTATAACTCTATATCATCATATAGTTCATCTTGGTCACCCCAACCTATGAAAGTATAACCTTCTCTTACAGGCTTTGGTAAATCTTTAACTAATGAATCACTTGCTACATGGTAATAAATTAGATCATTACCATCTTGTAAATCAATTCTAACATTACAATATGACATGTATTCATTATATTGAGCTTCATATCTACCTACAACTTCAATATTTGCTACAGTACGTCCACCCTCAATTAATGTATGTTTTTGTCCAACCCATGTATAGAATGAATAATTAGCACCTGAAGGGACTTCAATCTTTAACATACAATCAGTACCAGGTAAAATCATATCTGTTGTCTTACCATATACATCATATAATGCAGTGACCTTACATGCATAAGTTGTATTACCAATTGAGATTTGAGGTGCATAATTAATGAAGAATGGACTATGGCGTCCGCCTTCATCTTTAGTTAAGATATGTGCATTTACATAAATAGTATTAGTATGTATTTGTTTATCTTTTTCACACATGAAGCAACCTAAAGCGATATTGTTTTTATCGACATCAACTAATAGACCAACAATATCTCCTGCCTTAGCGCTATTTACGACTTGTTTATTTTTGTCGATTCCTTGGATTAGAACATTATTTTTAATTGTACCATCTTTTAATACAAGAGTAATAACATCTCCTACATTTATAGTACCTTGTTGAATTGTTGTTTGAACTACTGTACCACGTCCTGTGATTGTGAATACATCTTCAACATATGCATAGAATAATGATTTATTTGAAATGACTTCTCTATAGCTCTTTGATACATCTTCAATACATGTATAGTCTATGTATCCATCATATTCAAGTGTTGGCTCAACAACAGTTGTTGTATATGTATAATTTGCCTCAATAATTATAGCATGTAGATTAATTGTTCCATTTTCAGCATAGTCCATAAAGTCATCTACTGGCATTTCAATTCCACCGTTAAAATCAATACTTGGAATTGAATCTCCAAATGAATATGAGCAAGTTGACCAACCTAAGAATTTGTATTCACTAGATAAATTGAAGTAGCTTGCATCTGGAAGTGTTATTTTATTTCCATATGCTGTTTCATTACTAAATGAACTTAATGTATCAGTAATATCTGTTCCGTTTACTAAGTTAAATGAAACATCTTTTCCTTTCCATACTGCATATAGATTAGTTGATTTTCCTAAATCTTCTTCCTTAATTTTAAAAGTTGTAGTATCTGCAGGATAAATAATTTCAGTTGAAGTAGCAGAAGCAGTAAAACCTAAGAAAATATAATTACGTCTTTCAAATGTAAAATGAATTTCAAGCGTAGAATCTAATGATAGCATTGAATAATTTTTATATTTACCTTCACCACCATTTGGATAGAAATTATAAGTTGCTGTCTTTTCCCAAATGGCATATATTGTTTTATTTGATGTGATAGTAATAGTTTCACCAGGCATGAAAGATGGCTCAGTTGCATCTTTATCAAATGACCAACCTAGGAATTTATAATATGTTAAATCATTTTTCCATGAATTAATTGTTACTTTACCATCAGCATCTGCAGCTATAGGTGTAAGTGTTGTAGATGTAGTTGTATTATTAAAATCATAGCTTAAAATAGGCCTATCAGTCCATAATGCATAATAAGTAACACTGCCTGATTGAGATACATAAATAGATTTATTTGCTGCTGCTCCAGATAATGCATTTTTATCAGTTGACCAACCTAAGAATACATATCCAGTTCTTGTTGGTTCATTAGGTGTAGTTACATATCCTGAAGTAGAAGCATATACAGTTTGAGATGCATCGCCAGAACCATTGAAATCAAATGTAACAGCTGTTAAATCTTTATATATAACATATAGTGTAATATTTTCCTTTAAATTATATGTATTATTAAAATTATATGTAGCAGTTGTAGCATTAGGATCTAAAGAATAACCGATTGCTCCCTTGCCAGCAGGTAATGTTATTGGTAAATCCTTTAAAGGTTTCACTGTAACATTATTTGAATCAGATGCAGCTTGTACAATTGTTTCATCACCATATCCGTTCATATTATATGTAACAGTATAACGATCTTCCCAAATTGCATATATTACTTTACTTTCAGTTATTTTGAATGAATCACCTGAATAGAAGAAATCAGTTGAACCATCTTTGCTAAATGAGAAGCCTTTAAATATCTTATTTTGATTACTTGAAACAATACTACTAACATCAGGAATTGTTACATAACCATAATCTGTAGTTATAGGATCAATAGAACCTGTCGCACCATTTAAATCAAATTCTAATTTGAATTCTGAAGATTCCCAAATTGCATATAGATTTAATGTTTCATCAATATTATATTTTTCATTTAATTGATAATCTATTTCTCCATCTAAAGTTTTGCTAAATCCAATAAGCTTATAATGATCTTTTGCTAATTCAGTACCTGTAAGCATAAATCCATCCTTACCAGTAGCTTTGATGGTTGCTTCAACTGCATCACCATTATATAGATTAATAGTATAAGTAGAATTACTGATTATTGAATCAACATCATTTGTTTCAATTGCATTTAAGTCAGAAATTAAATTTATAAATGTGTCTAAATCTGTAGAATCAGTAATATATTTATTAGCAGAATCTAAAATGTATTTAGTACGTATAACGAATCTGTTTGATGCTCTATAGACAATATAGGCATCACCATTTGATAATTCTGGAATTTGTGCTGATGTTGTAGATGTTATAGTAAATTCATTGTTATTATAAGTACCTTCGCTAATTGTAATTTCACCCTTTTCTGTAAGAGTTGGAAGAGTTTTAATTTTAGCACTATAATAATAATTATTTCCTGAATTTGTGTAATGGATAATCTTATCATAACACTTATCGCATTCAATTATATCAAAATTAGTACCATATGGATTTGAAGTATAATTATGACCCTTTGATATTATTGTATCTGATAAAGATATTTCATTATAACCATCTTTATCCATATAATATTTACCAGTTATTGGTTCATACCAATATTCAATATTACCATCTTCGCTACATGTAGCATCTTTTTTAGTTATATGCTCTAAAACTTTATCATTCGTTTTTTCAGTAGTAGTATTGCTTTCTACTGGTGTGGTATCAGTAATAGGATTAGTATTACTTTCTTCAGTCTGAGTAGAAGTACTAGTTTTCTTTTTCCCTGTACAGCTTGCTAAAGCAATCGATAATAAACCAATACCTAAGAGACTTGTTAATATCTTTTTCTTTTTCATTTTCTTATCCTCCCCTAAAAGAAAAATACAATTATATTATATGAATTTGATTTTTGTTTGTTATCAGCCAAACGGTTGATTTTAAAAAAATAAAAAAAATTTTAAAAAAATTAGCACTCAGGTATTGACAGTGCTAAAAATAGTGGTATACTATAAGTGTAATTGGCAGATAGATAGTTAGAGTGCCAATAGAAAGAGGGAATTGAAAATGAGAAACGATTTATACAGTTTAATGAATGAATTTAACAATATGTTTTATGATGGAGGCTACAAAGGATTTCCTTTAGATGTCATTGAAACAGAAAATGGATATAGAGTAGTAGCCGAAATACCTGGTGTTAAAAAGGAAGATATCAAGCTTGAATTCGAAGATGGTATTCTTACACTTAGTGCACATATGCCAAAGGTAGATCATAATACTAAATATTTAATTCATGAAAGAAGCAATCAAAAGCTAAGAAGAACAATTAATTTTGGTGACATTAAGGAAGATGAAATTAAAGCATCTTACGAAAATGGTTTACTTCTTGTAGATATTACTACTAAAAAAGAAGAAAAGACTAAAAAGACAATTGAGATTCAATAATTATATTATTTATTAGAAAGAGGGCATGTTTATGTATAATCTAGAATCTAAGAAAAATGATAATTATTTAAGTTTATTTGATGAGTTTAATGACTTTTTCGGTGATGTACTAGGAAAGGACATGAAGACAAATATTATGGAAAATGATGATAGCTATCAAGTTACATCAGAGATTCCAGGAGTATCTAAGGAAAACATTAAAATAGATGTTTTAGATAATACGCTAACTATTAGTATTAATAAAAAGAACGCTAATAAAGATGAAAAGAAGAATTATTTAGTTAAAGAAATTAGTGAACAGTCATTATCTAGATCATTCTATTTAGATGATATGGACGAAAATAACGTTACTGCTAAAATGGATAATGGTATTTTAAGTATTAGAGTAGGTAAACTAAAAGAAGTAAAGCCTACAACTAAACAAATTACTATTGAATAAGCTTTTTAAGAAGAAGCTTAAACTACAAATGATATTAAGTTAAAATTTTGCATACACAACTTCTCCTTTCGGGTGGCATTAAATGCCACCCATTTCTTTTTATTATTTTTTTTAATATTTAGTGATTGACATTGAATTAAAAAAGGTATATATTATAGTTAACCTAGTAAAAAGGTAGGAAAAGTAGGAAAGAGAGGGAACATATCATGAAAAAGATTATTAATTTTGTATCAAATATGAATATGATGATGTGTAGCTGTATGTGTATGAAAGCAAATACAGATTTTTCGCTTAGGCCTAATCCTATAGATAATTTATAATTTAGTTTTAAATTGTAATTATATCAGGACTTGGTTTAAGTCCTGATTTTTTATTTGGTCATTATATTAATTATTGTTATTACAAGGAGGAGAGAAAAATATGAGAAGAATAGGATTAATAACAAAATTATTTGGTTTAACATTAGCAGCAGGAGCATTAATTGGAATTGCATCTTGTAATGCAAAGAAAAATGGAAAGATTGTAATTACAGCAGCAACAAGTGGTAGCCCAGCACCATTTCTTGTTCAAACAGAAAGTGCTGATGAGGCATTATATACAACAAGTGATGGTACAAAATTAACTGGTTACGATATTGCTGTTATTACAGAGGTATTTAAGTTACCAGCATTAGAAAAATATGAATTAAAATTACAATTATCTACAAATACAATTGTAGATGCACAACAAGGTACAGTTGACTTTGCTATTAACAATTATAGCTATAATACAGAAAGAGCAAAGACATTCTTGTTTTCATACCCATATACTAAATCAAGATACACAATAACTGCAAAGCCAGGTATAAATGTATCAAGCTTTGAAGAATTAGCAGATTCAGGATTAAAGATTTATGGTGGTGCAGGTGGAAACACTACAAATGCAATTGATAGATGGAATGAAAAGAGAACTGCAGGTCAATCTAAAATCAATATTGAATATTCATCTGTTGATATTACACTTCAATTACAAGAAGCAATTGAAGGTAAGGTTGCTTTAATTCATGATCAACCAGTTATATTAAAATATGCAAAAGCATATCCAGCTCAATTTGAGCAATTAAACATTACAGTTTTATCAGATACAGAAACTGCAACAAATATTACAGCAAATAATACATCACATTTATTATTTGGTAAAACTGGTGCACACGCAGAAGAATATAGAAAATTATTATCTGAAGGTATTAAGACTTTATACGATAATGGTAAATTAGAACAATTAGGTAAGAAATACATTGCTGAAGCTTTAGGAGATGATTCAGTTTCAGTATTACCAAATAAAAATGATTTAGTATATCTTAATTAATAATTAAAAATTAGGAGGTAAAGCTTTATGTTTCTAAGCTTTTCAGATTATTTTAGTTTTGAACTAATGTGGACGAGAATTCCTAAATTAGTTGAAAAAATACCAATTACATTAGAACTTGCAGGATTAGCATTCTTAATATCAATTATATTAGGTTTATTAATAGCTGTAGTTAGATTTAAAGAAATAAAGGTTCTAAATCAAATTGCAAAAGTATTTTTATCCTTAATTAGAGGTACACCAATGCTTATTCAATTATATGTAGCATATTATGGTATTCCTGCAATATTAAGATTTATAAATTCGGTATTTAACACTGGTATAGATACCAATATTATTCCAAAAATTGTATATGCATTTTTAGCTCTAGGTATCTATCAATCAGCATTCACATCTGAAACGATTAGAGCGGCTTTACTTTCTGTTGATAAAGGTGAAATAGAAGCAGCACATGCTATGGGTATGACATATCCGCAAATATTAAGAAGAATAATAATACCTGAGGCACTTGAAAATGCAATGCCAGGTATAGCAAATTCTTTAATTGGTTTAGTAAAAGGTACATCACTTGCATCAACATGTGGAATTATTGAAATAACATATCAAAATTCACTTATAGCCGGTAGAGATTATAGGTATTTAGAGGGTTATGTTGCATTAGCTATAATTTATTGGATAATCACAATTATATTAGAACAAGTATTTAAGATTATCGAAAGAAAGATAAGAATTCCAGAACAACCATTACCTATTGATAGTGAAAATAATAATGATACTAACAATAAAAAAGGTATTAAGGGATTTTTTAAGAAATATTTTAAAAAAGATAAAAAGGAATCAAAGATTAATATTGATTCATCTTATTAGGAGGCAATATGTCTATATTAGAAATTAAGGATTTACATAAAAAATTTAAGAATAATATAGTATTAGATGGTATTGATTTAGTTATAAATAAAGGCGATATCATTGGAATTGTCGGTCCTTCTGGTACAGGTAAATCAACATTATTAAGGTCTATTAATTTATTAGAAAAGCCAGAAAAGGGATCTATTACTATAGGCGAATTAACTGTTAATTTACCACTTACAAGAAAAGAAAAAAAGAATGCATTTGCATTAAGAAGACATACAGGAATGGTATTCCAAAAATTTGGATTATTTGAACATAAAACAGCATTAGAAAATGTAATGGAAGGTTTAATTACAGTTCAAAAGAAATCAAAAGCAGAAGCTAAGGAAATTGCCTTAAAGGAATTAGATAATGTTGGTCTTTTAGATCATCAAAACCATTATCCAAGACATATGTCAGGTGGACAGCAACAACGTGTAGCTATAGCGAGAACTTTAGCAATGAAACCTGAAATAATATTATTAGATGAACCAACATCAGCCCTAGATCCAGAGCTTGTGACTGAGGTTTTAAATATTATTAAAAAGATAGCTGAGCAAGGCTATACAATGTTATTAGTTTCACATGAAATGAATTTTATTAGAAAAATATCTAATAGAGTAATATTTTTAGATGGTGGAAAGATAATTGAAGATGGAACACCTTTTGAGGTGTTTGAAAATCCAAAGACTGAAAGAGCAAAAGAATTCTTTAGTAAGATGAACTTATTAAAGGAACCAGATTATATTATTTAAGGAGAAAACAAATATGGCAGATGAGAAAGTAATTGTAAGCTGCGGAATTGCAGCACATAGAAAAAAAGTAGAAGAAGCTAAATCAGATGAGATTGTATACACAGATAATTTAGCTGAATATTTTGCAAAGCAAGTTGGTGCTAAGCCAAGAGGTAGAGAAACTATCTCTGAGCAAGATGAACGTGGAGCATTCGTTAGACAACCCAATTATTTTATAGATAGAATAACTCCAGAATACGCAAAAAAAGGAAATTTCATTATCTATTGGTCACCTGGATGTAACTGGAGTAATAGACCAGTTATTGCAAGAGATTTATTAGGATTACAAAATATTATTGGTGATTATAAGGTAGGACATTCTGGAGAAAGAAATAAATATGGCTGGGGATTCCCAGAGGAAAAGGATTTTAAAGATCCAAATACTGGTGTTTATTTCCTATCTCAATTCTATTTAAATGCTGATAAGGATTATACAGGTAGAGCAACAACTCCTACATTTGTAGATATAAATACAAAAAAGGCAGTTAGCTCAGATTATCATAGATTAACTAATCATCTTGAGGTTGCATTTAGAGCATTACAGCCAAAAGATGCACCAGATTTATATCCAGTTAAATACAGAAATGAAATAGATGATTTCAATGATTGGCTATTCCCTCATGTAAATAATGGACATTATAGACAAGCATTTACATATGTTCCAGAGATTTATGATGAATCTCAAGCAGATTTTCATAAAGCTTTAGAAGCATTAGATAAGAGATTAGAAACTAATAGATTCTTATTTGGTGATTATATCCTAGATTCTGATATTAGAGCTTATGTAACATTAATTAAGTGGGAAACAGACTTCTATGTTAATGTAGGACCACAAAAGAAACGTATTTCTGAATATAAGAATATTTGGGCATATGTTAAGGAATTATACAATATTCCAGAATTCAAGAGATATACTAACTTACCTAAGGCAGATGATCCAAGATTTACTAAGGGAGGACCATTCGGTGGATATTTATTCAAGATTTCTAAGAGAAACTTTGATGAATGGTTAAAATCTGATGGTTCAAGAAAGAAACTATCAAGTGATCCAGAGAATGTATTCTTAAAACACCCAGCAGGAGAAACTGCAGAAGATTATTACACTGAGGTATCTCAATCTAAGTGGAATAATAAGAATCAAGCATCAAGAGCTGATTGGGATTACAAGCTATCAGTTGATCCATCAATTAATCCGTTAAAAGGATTATTAAAGAATAATTAATTTGAGGTATTTAGCAATGAGCATTATTTTTAAAACCGAAAAAGAGAATATAGATTATAATTCATTATTTAATTTAGAGGATGATAATTATTTTGCAAATATCAATGATTTTAAATATGCAATAGATAATACTAGATATATTGTTTTTGCCTATGAGGGAGAAAAATTAGTAGGGTTTGCTAGAGCGATATCAGAGGGAGTAGAGACTGCATATATCATTGGTGCTTACGCAAAGAATGAAGATCTTAAATATAAATTAATTAAAGAATTAGAAAAATTTTTGATTGGTAAAAGAAAAATGCTTTTTGCTAATCCAAAAGATATAAATTTATATGAAGAATTAGGCTATTTAAGATGTAAAAATGCTTATACATATATTAATTTTGATATTAATGATTTTAATGGGTATTTCTTACCAGCAGGTTACAAATTTGAAACAGAATTTTATAGAAAGCCTAAAGATAAGAAAATAGAAGTAAAAAATAAAGAAATTATATATAAGGATAATATCAATAATTTAGATTTCAATAAAATTAATGATTTATTGACAAAAGCATTTTTCAATAGACCTCATGATATAAATAAAACAAAAGAAGCTTTTAGTAATAGTAATTACTTTGAGGCTGCATATGATGGAGAGAAATTAGTAGGAATTGCGAGGGCAATTTCAGATGGGAGATTTTCTACAATACTTAATGTAGCTGTTGATCCAGATTATCAAGGCTTAAATATTGGTAGAAAAGTTTTACTAAATTTATCTAAACAACTATCAGGGCAAATAGTATTTTTAAATACTCATGCAGGTTCAGCTGGATTTTATAATAGAGTTATAGAATATAGAAGAAATAAGACTGCTTTTGAAAAAGGTCCAGTTGATAGACTATTTAGTATTGATAGTGTTAGTGAAATGTTTTTACCTAAAGGATTTAGATTTATAGACGAATTAGATTAGGTGGTGTTATTATGATTAATAATCATAGATTAATTGATGAATTTATAGCTCTAACTAAATTTGATTCTGAATCATATAATGAATTAGATATTCAAAGATATGTAATAGAAAAATTAAAAGAATTAGATTTAAAAGTGGTAGAGGATAATTCAATTGATAATTACAAAAAATATACTAATAGTAAAAATATAGCTAATAATGTATATGGATATTTAAAAGGAGATATTGAAGGAAAAGGAATAATTCTTGCTGCACATTTAGATACAGTATCTCCAGGTATCAATAAAAATGCGATTATTAATGGTAATAAAATAACATCAGATGGTAAAACAGTTTTAGGGGCAGATGACTTATCTTCGGTTGCAGCTATAATTGAGGCATTAAGGGTTATTAAAGAAAATAAAATAAGCCACAAAGATATAGAAGTTATATTCTTTGTGGCTGAAGAGCCTTTTGCTAAAGGAAGTAGATATTTTGATTATAGCTTATTAAAATCAAAAGAAGCATATGTATTTGATTTAGAAGGAAACATTAATGATGTTGCTATAAAAGCTCCTGCAATAGCTTCATTTAAAATTAGAATAAATGGAAAAGCATCTCATGCAGGATTTAGACCTGAAGATGGTATAAATGCCTTAACAATATTAAATAAGGCATTAAATGAAATAAATTTAGGTAGAATTGATGATAAAACAACACTTAATATAGGATTAATTAATGGTGGAAGTGGAGTTAATATTGTACCTGATTTAATTGAAATAAAAGGAGAAATAAGAAGCTTAGATAATAATATTTTAGATACAGAATTAAAACATTTAAATGATACATTTGATAGATATGCAAAAATTTATAATGGGAGTATAGATTTTACATATGAAAAAGAGTTTAGTGCTTATGAAATAGATAATAATGATAATGTCATAAAAAGATATAATAAAGCAATTAATAAAATTAATAATAAAAAAATAAATTATAAAACCACATTTGGTGGTTCTGATAATAATAATTTAAATATGCATAATATTAAAGGCATTGTTGTTGGTAATGGAATGAGAAATGTACATTCGAAGGAAGAATATATATTAATTGATGACATTATTGATGTTACAAAGCTGATATTAGAATTAGTAAAGGAATAGTGATAATATGAAATTTGAGACATTATGTGTTCACCCAACAATTGATATAGAAGATAAATATGGTGCAATTACAACTCCAATTTATCAATCAGCCACATTTGTTCATGAAAACCTAGATAATAATTTTAAATATAGTTATTCTAGATTATCTAATCCAACAAGAAGCCACTTAGAAACTTTAGTTGCAAAGTTAGAAGAAGGCGTATCCTCAACTGCATTTTCAACAGGCATGGCAGCTATTACATGTGTTTTTAAATTATTTAAATCAAATGATCATTTTATTTGTTCTAGTGATTTATATGGTGGTGCCCTAAGATTATTTAGGACATTAAAGGAAGATAATTATGAATTTGATTTCGTTGATACAGGAAATTTAAAACTAGTTGAATCAAAAATTAAAAATAATACAAAGGCTATTTATATTGAAACACCATCAAATCCTTTAATGAATGTTACAGATATATATGAAATATCAAAGCTCTGTAATAAATACAATTTATTATTAATCGTAGATAATACATTCTTAACTCCATATTTTCAAAAGCCTTTAACACTTGGTGCTGATATAGTAATTCATAGTGGAACTAAATATTTAGGTGGGCATAATGATACTTTAGCAGGATTTGTAGTCACTAAAGATGAAAAATTAGCAGAAGATATAATATATTATGCTAAAACTATTGGGGCATGCCTATCACCTTTTGATTCATTTTTAATTGAAAGAGGTATAAAAACATTACCACTTAGAATGAAACAAATTAATGATAGTGCTCTAAAGATAGCAAAATATCTTAAGGAGTTACCCTGTATTAAAAAAGTTAATTATGTAGGATTAGAAACTAATCCAGGATATTTAGTCAATAAAAAACAATCTTCTGGTTTTGGTGGAATGATTTCTATAAGTGTAGAATCAGAACAATTAGCTAAAAAAATATTAACAAACATTAAAATATTTAAATATGCTGAATCTTTGGGTGGGGTTGATTCATTAATTACTTACCCAATGTATCAAACTCATGCTGATTTGCCAATAGAAGAAAGATTAGCTAAAGGAATTGATGAATGCTTTTTAAGATTATCAATTGGAATAGAAGATCCATCTGATTTAATATCAGACCTAAAGGAGGCTATATATGGGTAATTATAATTTTGATTTAGAAATAAATAGATATAATACTAATAGCCTTAAATATGATATTAAAAGAGGAAGGCCTGATAATATATTACCTTTTTGGGTTGCTGATTATGATTTTAAATGTCCTGATTTTTTAATTGGTAAATTAATTGAAAAATCAAAACATGGAATATTTGGCTATAGTGAACCTTTAGATAGCTATTTTGTATCATTAAAGAATTGGTATAAAAGAAGATATGATATAGATATAGATACATCTAAAATAAAACTAACAAATGGAGTTGTGTTTTCTATATGCCAATTAATAAAATCAGTTACAAATGAATTAGATTCAATAATTATAAATGAACCAGTATATTATCCATTTAAATCAAGTATTATAGCTAATAATAGAAAAGCAATATCTAGTGATTTAATTAAAATAAATGATAAATATTATTTTGATTATAATGATTTTGAAAAAAAGATCATTGATAATAATGTTAAAGCATATATTTTATGTAATCCACATAACCCTGTAGGTAGAGCTTGGACTGAAGATGAGTTAATTAAGATTTTTGATATTTGTAATAAGCATAATGTATTTATTATCTCTGATGAAATACATGCTGATTTTGTATATGAAAATAATAAATTTAATAGTGCTCATAAATTTTTAAAGAAGAATTTCGCAATATGTAGTGCACTAACTAAAACATTTAATATACCTGGATTACAAATAGCTCATACATATATAAGTGATGATTTAATTTATAAAAGATTTGAAAAAGAATTAGATAAGGTTGGATATTCTCAGCTATCTATATTTGGGCTTGTAGCAAGTGAGGAATTATTTAATAATGGTGATGAATACCTTGAAGAATTAAAAAAATATTTATGGAATAATATATTATTTGTAAAAGAATATATTGAAACTAAATTTAAAAAATTAAAATTAATAATACCTGATGCTACATATCTTTTATGGCTTGATTTTTCAAATTACGGATATACTGATAAAGAATTAAAGGATATAATTACCTATAAATGTAATTTATGGTTAGATGATGGTTTAATATTTGGTAAATCTGGAAGTAAGCATCAAAGAATAAATATTGCCTGCCCAAGGAAAAAATTAAAAGAGGCATTAGATAATTTATATAATGTATTTGAATTAGCACTTTAAAGTGCTTTTTCTATTTATTAAAAAAATATATTTATTTATAAATATTTTAGTGCTAAAATATTAAAGAATTGAAGAGGTGCTCAATATGACATTATTAGCTAAAAGAAGTATCATAAAAGAAGATAAAAGCAATATTATCACATTAGGTGCTATTGCTAAAGAGGAAAAGAAAAAAGACCCTGAGGTAGTAAACGCAACAATTGGTATGTTATATGATGAGGATGAAAAATTATTTGCATATAAATCTGTAGATAAAGCATTATCAATGTTAACAACTGATGAAAAATACGCATATGGTTCAACACCAGGATCTAAAGATTTCCATGAAGCAGTAAAAAAATGGGTATTTAGACAATATTATAATGAATTTAAAGATATATCAGCTGTAATGGCAACACCTGGAGGAACTGGTGCCCTATCTAATACATTTGCTAATTATTTAGATGAAAATGATAAAGCATTATTACCTAATTATATGTGGGGTAATTATAAACAAGTATTATATGAGAACCATCAAGATTTCATGACATATAACTTATTTAATGAAAATGGTGGATTTAATATTGAAGACCTAAAAAAATGTATGCTTGAATTAAAGAAGACTCAAGGAAGAATATTAGTAGTAATTAATGACCCATGTCATAATCCTACAGGATATTCAATGACAGATGATGAATGGAATAAGGTAATTGATTTAATTAATGAAATATCTTCTGATTCAACTCCTGTTATATTATTACATGATATGGCATATATTGATTATTCAAAAGAAGGATTTGATTTTACAAGAAAGAATATTTCTTTATATAAAAAATTAAATGATAACGCAATGGCTATTATGGCATTTAGTGGTTCAAAAACTTTAGCATTATATGGTATAAGACTTGGAGCACAGGTTGCAGTTTCAAATAATAAAGATAATTTAAATGATTTTAATAAAGCTAATAAATTTTCAAGTAGATCTAAGTGGAGTAATTCTACAAATCTAGGTATGAATTTAGTTACTAAGGTATTTAGTGATGATAATTTAAGAAAATCATTTGAAACAGAATTAGAAGAATCTAGAGAAACATTAATTAAAAGAGCAAATGCGTTCTTAGATGAATCTAAAAAATGTGGATTAAAGACTTTACCATTTGATTGTGGATTCTTTGTTACAATACCTTGTAATAATCCTGAGGCTGCATATGAATATTTAGTGAAGAAAAAGATTCATATAATTCCTATGGGTAAGGTATTAAGAGTTACAATTTCTGCAATACCACTTAAGGATTGTATTAGATTACCTAAATTAATTAAAGAAGCAATTGATGCTACAAAATAAACTATTTGCCGGATATTAAAATCCGGTTTTTAGTGTTTAAGGGGGGAATGAATTTGAATATATTTGAATTCTTTTCAAAAAATGAAAATGCTAAAAAAATAATGGAATCAAAAAGAATTGTGGTTTCAGAATCTTGTGATTCATATAATATGATGCTTCTAGCATCAGATTTTATGAGTGGTAATTCCACTCTTTTTGTCGTTTTACCAACATTATATTTAGCACAACAATATTATGATTCATTATGTCAAATAATAGATTATGATGATGTTTTATTTTTCCCTGCAGATGAATTGTATTCAGCTGAAATGATTTCAGCATCAGGTGATTTTTTGTATGAAAGAATTGAGACATTATATACATTAATAGAAGGTAAAAAGAAAATAGTTATAATGAACATGCACGCAGCCATTAAATATGAAATGAAAAAAGAAAAATGGCTAGATTCATGTTTTTATATAGAAAAGAATGAAACAATTGATATCAAAGAATTAGTAAATAAATTAATTATCAATGGATATTTACCAGTATATCAAGTAACTAAAACAGGTGAATTTTCAAAAAGAGGTTCTATTATAGATATATTTCCTTTAGGATATGATAATCCTATTAGATTAGATTTCTTTGGTGATGATATAGAAACAATAAAGGAATTTGATACCGAAACTCAAAGAAGCATTGAAGAGATTAATAAAATATTAATATTGCCTGTATCTGAATTTTTATATGATGATAATGATTATAAAGTAGCTAGAAATAAGATATTAGCCTTTATAGAGAATCAAGAATTATCAGAAATAGAAAATGAAATGTATCAGCATGACCTATTTAGCTTATCAGAACATAAATCACTAGATACATTATCTAGATATTTAAATTTCTTTGATGATTCAAAGACTACAATATTTGATTTTTCTGATAATAAAAAGATATATGTTATTGATTATAAGAAATCATTAGATTCATATAATAGATTATTATTGGATATAGATGAATATTGTGGAAGAATAGGTGGTTATTCTTTAGCATCTATTGATAACTTTACTGATATTAAAAA
Organism: uncultured Caryophanales bacterium; assembly: GCA_946626345.1. GTDB lineage: Bacteria > Bacillota_I > Bacilli_A > Acholeplasmatales > Anaeroplasmataceae > Anaeroplasma. The sequence goes on from CAMOUB010000008.1 coordinate 27,251, forward strand.
GATAATTGAAAAAGCAAATATCTTAATTGAGGGCCTAACAGGTCTAAATGATGGAGATATTCATATATTAGCTAATGAAATAGATCCTTATCATGCAAATCAAAAGGAAATATTAAAGGATTTTTCATCATATAGATTTAAGAAATTTATTATTGCAATTAATAATAAAGAGAGATTAAAAAGATTAATAGAATTTTTAGATGATAACAATATAATTGTAAGAAAGACAAAGGATTTTTCTAAAATAGAATCTGGAATTATCTATGAATATGATGGATATTTACCTTCATTTAATTTAAAGAAGGATGATTTAGTTATTATTAATGAGCATGATATATTTGATATTGATTATCATGCTACAAAGGCTAAATATAAATCAATATATAAAAATGCAAGAAAGATATCTAATTATGATGAATTAGAAATAGGAGATTATGTAGTTCATTATGATTATGGTATTGGTATTTATTCTGGAATTAAAACAAAAGAAATTGATGGAATAAAAAGAGATTTTATTGATGTTAAATACAAAAATAATTCTGAATTATTTATTCCACTTGAAAAGATATCTGATTTATCAAAATATGCATCTAAGGATACTGAGGGTGTAGAAATACATGAAATAGGTAGTGCAGCTTGGGCTAGGACAAAGGCTAGAGTTAGAAAGAGAATTCATGATATTTCTGATAAATTAATAAAATTATATGCTCAAAGACATAAATCTATGGGCTTTGCATTCCCAGAAGATTCTCCTGAGCAAATAGAATTTGAGTCTGATTTTGAATATGAATTAACACCAGATCAAGCTAAAGCGATAAGAGAAATAAAAGCTGATATGGAATCAAATAGACCAATGGATAGACTTGTATGTGGTGATGTAGGTTATGGTAAAACTGAAGTTGCACTACGTGCTGCATTTAAGGCAGTATATGGAGGAAAGCAGGTTTGCGTATTAGCACCTACAACTATTTTAGCTCGTCAGCATTATTTAACATTTAAAAATAGAATGGATAAATATGGAATTAGAGTTGAATTATTATCAAGATTTGTATCTAAGAAAAATCAAGATAAAATTATTGAAGATAATAAAAAAGGCTCTGTTGATGTTTTAGTAGGAACACATAGAGTCTTATCTAATGAAATAGTATTTAAGGATTTAGGCTTATTGATAGTTGATGAGGAACAAAGATTTGGTGTAACTCATAAAGAAAAAATAAAAGAATTAAAGGTTAATGTGGATTGTATTACATTATCGGCAACGCCTATTCCAAGAACATTACAAATGTCTATTATGGGTATTAAGGATTTATCAATGATTGAAACTCCACCTAAAAATAGATATCCTATTCAAACATATGTTATTGAAAGAAATGATAGAATCATTGCTGATGCTATAACTAGAGAAATTGCAAGAGGTGGACAAGTATTTTATTTATATAATTGGACTGATTCAATTGAAGATGAGGCAGTTAAAATAAAATCTTTAGTACCAAATGCGAGAATTTGTATTGGACATGGTAAAATGTCTAAGGATGCACTTGAAAATGTTATATCAAGCTTTATAGATAAAAAATATGATGTATTACTTTGTACAACTATTATTGAAACAGGAATAGATATGCCAGATACTAATACATTAATTATTCATGATGCTGATAGACTTGGCTTATCTCAAATGTATCAAATAAGAGGTAGGGTAGGAAGAAGCAATAAAATAGCATATGCATATTTAATGTATGAACCAAGAAAGGTTTTAACTAAGGAAGCTGAAAAGAGATTAGAAACTATTAAAGAGTTTAATGAATTAGGCTCAGGCTTTAAGATTGCTATGAGAGATTTATCTATTAGAGGTTCAGGTGATTTACTTGGAGAAGAACAATCTGGATTTGTTGAATCTATTGGTATTGATATGTATCTTAAGATATTAGAAGAAGAAATAAAGGATACAAAAGAAGAAAAGAAAGTACAGGATGTATCTATTACAAAGCCATTAGTATCAAGAACTATTAGTAAAGATTATATTGAAACAGATGATATGAGAATAAAGATTCATAAAAGAATTGATAAGATTAAAAATATATCTGATTCAAATAAATTGATTAGTGAGTTAAGCGATAGATTTGGTAATGTACCTGAAGAATTAATGTTATATATCTATGAAAAGACAATGGATAAATATTGTGAAACATTAGATATATATAAAATAGATAGATCAAAAAAGGATTCTTTAGTATTTTATATTACATCAAATACGTCATCTAATATGGATGGAAATAAATTATTTAGTGCCTTACCTTTAGATAATAGTATTACACTAGGATATAGCAAGGCAAAAGAAATATATATTATATTAAATGGATTGATTAATCATAAATTAGATAGATTTATTTCAATTTGTAATTTTTTTGAATTAATATGTCAAAAATAGCAATTATTGTGAGAATTGTTTCCTTGATTAACCAATTATAAAAGATTATAATAATAATGATGATATAACTATATTTAAGGAGGATTTATATATGGCAATAACTAAAAAACCAGCACAAGCTACTAAGAAGGATACAACTGCTCCTGCAAAGAAAGCTCCTTCAGCAAAGGCACAAGCAAAAGCTCAACCTACTAAACCAGTAGCTCCTGTAAAAGCAACAAAGACTACACAACCTGAACCAAAGAAAACTCAACAACCTAAACCAGTTGCAGTTATGGCTTCAGCTCCTACACAAAATACAGCTGCAGATGTTAAAGCAAGAAAGGCTGATACTCCAAATGTAGAAGTTAAAAAGGAAGCTCCTAAGAAACCAGCTCCAAAGCCAAAGCAACAAGCTGATTTATCTAAGATGGAGACAAAAACAAAAGAAAAGGCACAAGCTAAGACAACATCTACAGGAAAAACAGCATATCATGTTTCTAAACGTGATAATGATGGTAGAGAATGGAAAGTATTCA
>CAMOUB010000009.1 GCA_946626345.1 uncultured Caryophanales bacterium
AAGGCTTTAGCTAGCCTTGAAGGTGTTTTAAGGGTTAGAGTGATTTAATAATGATGAAAATAGGTATGCCTCAATTATATGAATTTGATACAATTGAAGATAATTTAAAATTAGCTAAAAAATTAGGTGTTGATTTTATAGAATTAAACTTAAATTTTGGTTATTGTAGAACTGAAATGGAAGCTAAGACTGTAGCTGATTTATTAAAAAAATATGATATAGAGGCAACCCTACATTTCTATGATGAAGCTGATTTAGGTTCATATGATGAAGTAGTAGCTGCATATTTAGTATTATTAGAAAGATATGCTAAATTAGGTAAAGGATATATTAAACAAATCAATATGCATTTAATTCCTGGTCCTGTTGTTACAATTTCTGGTGTTAAAAATTATATTTATGAAAAGGAATATGATGAATATATAAAGAGATTAATCAATAATTTTAAAAAGGCAGAGAAAATATGTAATGATAATGGAATCAATATGGTAATTGAAAATACTGATAATATTCCTGCATATACTACAAGAACATATAAAGACCTATATAAGGCTGGATTTAAATTCTGTTATGATATCGGACATGATCATTTAAGCTATGATATTGTATGGAATTTATTAAAAGAAATCGATCTACCATTTGACGAATTCCATATCCATGATGCAAAAGATAGAAAGAAATGTCACTTAGCATTAGGAGAAGGAACATTAGATGTAAAGAAATTTAAAGATTTAGCTATTAAAAACGATGCGTACGTTGTTCTTGAGGTTAAACAATCTTCAGATTTATTGACAACAGTTCCTGATTTTAAAGCTTTATAAAAAAAATATTTTATTTTTCTTGTATTATTCATTTTATTATGATACAATCGAGTAGTAAAAACTTTCTATGACATTAAGTCATGGCGGAAGGAGTTGGAAACATGAAGAAGGATATTCATCCAAATTACAAGAAGGTTACAGTTACTTGTACTACATGTGGCGCTAAATTTGAAACAGGTTCAGTATTAGACGAAATTCGTATTGATACATGCTCTAATTGCCATCCATTCTATACTGGTAAGCAAGCATTCACTCAAGCTGATGGACGTGTTGAAAAGTTCAATAAGCGTTATGGTTTAAAGAAGTAATTAAAGAATGTTAGGAACCTATATGGTTCCTTTTTTTCTCTTTACTTTCATATTCGTTTTCATTTTTTATTATGATATAATAAAAATAAAATCAAAATACGTTTTTTTAAGGGGATAAATATGAATTATTACGAAGGAAAAAAAGGATGGGTTGAGTGCATCACTGGACCTATGTTTGCAGGAAAAACTGAAGAATTAATGAGAAGAATAAAAAGAATGGAGCTTGCAGGTAAAAATTATATTATCTTTAAGCCATCTATCGATGATAGATATAGTGATTGTATGATTGTATCACACAATAAAAAGTCAATGAAAGCAATATCTATTGAACATGGTAGTGAAATAAAAAGACATCTTAAAAAGAATACTCAAGCTATAGTAATCGATGAAGTACAATTCTTTGATGAATCATTTGTTAAATATTTAAAACAATATGCTGATAATGGATATAGAGTTATTTGTGCTGGACTAGATACTAATTTTAGAGGAGAACCATTTGGTTCAATTGGTAATATTTTAGCAATAGCTGAAGAGGTAACAAAATTAACTGCAATTTGCTCATGCTGTGGTGAGGTTGCAACACGTACTCAAAGAATAATTGATGGAAAGCCAGCATATTATAATGATCCTATTATTTTAGTTGGTGAAATGGAATCATATGAGGCTAGATGCAGAAATTGTCATGTTGTTTTAATGGGTGATGAAAAATCCAATGGATAAAGATATTAAATATATGAAAGAAGCCATTAAGGAAGCAAAAAAGGCATATAAAATTGGTGAAATTCCTATTGGCTGTGTAATCGTATATAATGATAAAATAATCGCAAGAGGCTATAATAAAAGAGAAAAAGAAAATCAATCAATAGCCCATGCTGAAATAATCGCAATTAAAAAAGCCTGTAAGAAATTAAATTCCTGGAGGCTTTTAGATACTACTATGTATATCACATTAGAACCTTGTATTATGTGTAGTGGTGCAATAATTCAATCTAGAATAAGAAATGTCATTTACGGGGCATATGATAAAAGATTTGGATGTCATAAAAGTATAACAAATGTCTTTGATATTAAATTTAATCATGATGTTAATATTAAAGGTGGCATATTAGAAGAAGAATGTAGTTTATTAATAAAGGATTTCTTTAAGGAGCTTAGAGAAAATAAGAATTAAACTTGAAAAAGCCTTGTGCTTATGATAAACTAGAAAATGTCCTTAGCCAATTGTCTGCGGTGAACCAGGTCAGGATCGGAAGGTAGCAGCCTTAAGCTTGTAGGTGATGTGGTTAAGGCGCCTAAATAAATTATTAAACTGTCAAATGACAGTTTTTTTCATAAAAAAGGAGGAATATTTGTTCCTCCTAAATTTTTTTAGTATATTCTAATAACCATTCTTTTTCTTCATCAGTTAAGGATGGACTTACAATATCATATACCTTTTGATGGTAATCATTTAACCAATCTTTTTCCTCTTTAGTTAATAAATTAGTCTTTATTGCATCTATATCAATAGGACAATATGTTATAGTTTCAAATCCATAGAATGTTCCCCATTCATTAGATTCCTTTTCAACACATAGTAATTCATTTTCAGTTCTAATACCATATTTTCCTTCTAAATAAATACCTGGCTCATCTGTTGTAATCATACCTGGCATTAATTCATGTGAATCATTTCTTTCAGGAACTATTTTCCATCTAAATCCATTAGGTGCCTCGTGAACAGATAGAAGATATCCTACACCATGACCTGTACCACATTTATAATCAATTCCAAGTTTCCAAATAGGCCCCCTTGCAAGAATGTCTAGGTTTTGTCCATTACATCCTTTCATAAACACAGCTTGATCAAGTGCTATAACTGATTTTAATACAGTTGTAAAATGAACCTTCATTTTATCAGATATTTTACCTAACGCAAATGTTCTTGTAATATCTGTAGTACCTTCCATATAGTGTCCACCACTATCTACTAATAATAATCCTGATTTATCAACCTTAGCGCTTGATTCTTTAGTCGCAGAATAATGCATCATTGCGGCATGCTCATTCCATGCACAAATAGTATTAAATGATAAATCAACAAAGCCTTTATTTTTCTTTCTTAAATCCTCAAGGTAATCAGATAATGATAACTCAGTCATATCTGTCTTATTAAAATTAGTTTTTAAATAATACATAAATTTAGTCATAGCTACGCCATCTCTTTCGTGAGCTATCTTAATATTTTTAATTTCTGTACTATTTTTAATTGCTTTTAATAATAATGTAGGATTTGGCTTATTAATTATTATATTATCCTTTTTATCATTAATATAATTATATAATTCACAATTAACCTTATTAAAATCGATTAATACTTTTTTACCTTTAATAGTTTTAGCATATTCATAAATATCATTATAATCTTTAACAATTATTTCATTATCTGCTAAATATTTTTCAATTGTTAAATCTATTTTCTTATTATCAATAAATAAATATGTGTTTTGTTCTGTAATAACACTAAAAGCTAAAAATACAGGTGTATGTAATACATCATTAGCTCTTAAATTATATAACCAAGCTTGATCCTCTAAAGAAGATAAAATATGAATATCTATGTTATCCTCTTTTAATTTTTCTCTTACATCTTTAATCTTATCTACATAATTTCTTCCTGAGAAGAATTTAGATAATTTATATAATAAAGAAAAAGGCATATGAGGTCTATCATCCCATATTAAATTTACTAAATCAATGTTAGTAATAATTTTAACATTGCTAGGCAACTTTTCTTTAATTTTTAAATAATCAGCAGTAGAAATAATCTTTCCATCAAATGCTAGGGTATGGTTATTTTCATCCTTAAAATAATCTGCTAAAAAATCATTTAATGAAGGAGTATTAGGCTGACCCATCTTCATTAATTCAATAGGTTTACCTTCAATTTGTGTTGCTGCCTGTATGAAATATCTTCCATCAGTCCATAAATATGCATGATCCTTAGTTATTAATAGTGTACCTGCAGAACCAGTAAAATCTGTTAAGAATTGTCTAGATTTAAAATAATCACTAATATATTCTGACATATGATAATCACTTGTAGGAACTATATATGCATCAATATTATTATCTTGCATTTTCTTTTGAAATAAATCAATTTTATCCATAAAAATCACCAGTAATATTATATAATATTTTTCTAAATAATAGAAGATTATTAATTGTTATAATCTAACAATTATTGTATAATATTTTTGAATGGATAAAAGGAGGTAATAAAATGGATTGGGGTATTACAGGTTTAATTGATGTCATAATTATTTTATTAGCGATATTAATGATTTTAATTGGCTATTTTAAAGGATTCATGAATAAAGCCTTATCTATTTTTGGTTTTATCATGATTGCGATATTTGCAGCTTTTTATTCATCACAACTATCAGGATTATTTAAATCATCAGGCTTTATTTATGATGGTATATATAAATCAATGCTTGTAAAAATTGAGCCTAATTTAAATAATAGCTTTGCGGTTACATTAGAGAAAAGCTTTGGAATTCCATCATTTATTGCTACTATACTAGCATTTATTCTTGGAAATCCTGCTAAAGGATTATCAGCACAAGCATCAGCTGAATTAATCGCATCTAGAATCTTATTAATAATATCATTTTTAATTATCTTTACTATAGGTGTAATTATTCTAATTATATTAAAGATAATTACTAAATCATTAAGAGAACAAAAGGTAATTAGAGTAATAGATGGAATATTTGGTATTGCATTTTATTTATGTATATATGCAGCTGCAATATTATTAGTATTCTTTATTTTAGATATCGTATATAAAAATGGTGGATCAAGTGATTTCAATCACTGGTTAGAAGTAGATTTAGCTCTTAATAATCCTAATAAATTTAGGATAGGTAAATATTTCTTAGAAAATAATTTTTTAGTAATGATAAAGGATGCAATTTTTAAATAGGTTTTATTATGGAAGTAATGTATTTTAATGAGTTTAGTACTAATTTGAATAGAAATATGGAATTTAAAGTATATGGTACAAAAGGAATACCATGTATTGCTTTTCCATCTCAAAATGATAGATTTTATTTTTATGAGAATCAAGGCATTATTAATTCTATGGAAGAAGAAATAGAAGCTGGTAAAATTCAAGTCTTTTCTCTTGATAATTATGATTTTGAATCATTTTCTGCAACATGGAAAAATCCATATGATAGAATAAGAAGCCAAGAAGCATATTATAGATATGTAATAGATGAAATTATACCAAGAATTCGTGAAATAAATAAATCAGATTCTAAGATAATGACATTTGGTTGTTCCCTTGGGGCATATCAAGCTATGAATTTTTTCTTAAGAAGACCTGATTTATTTAATAATGTTTTAGCTTTATCAGGAATATATCATATTGGATTTTTTATTCATGATTATGCTGATGAATTAACATTTTATAATTCCCCTATTGATTCTTTAAAATATATGGAATTATCACATCCATATGTTAATATGTATAAAAATAGTAAAATCATTGTTTCAGTAGGATATGGCACTTGGGAAGAAGAATGTATTAAGGATACAAAGGAATTAGAGCGTCAATTTGATAGATTAAATATAAATAAAGAATTTGTATATTATGGTGTAGAATTTGTCCATGATTGGCCAAGTTGGAATATTATAGTAAAAGAATTAATTAAGAAAGCTGTTAACTAACAGCTTTTTCGTTTAAATAAGAAGGTATATTATGAAGCTTATTGATGAATTATTTAAAAAATATAAATTAAAAGAAGAAAATTTAATTCCATATGGTTTTATTTATAATGATGGTATTTATTTATATAATAAATTAATTCATAATAATGAATTCGAATTAATAATTAAAATTAAAAATAAAATGATTACAGGATGTATTATCGATAAAGATTTTAACGAAGAATATAAAATTAATAATATTTTTACAAGCTTTATTGAAGCATTAAAAAAGAATGTGAAGACATTCTAATAGAAATAAGAGATAATTGTTATTATAAAGAAGATTTTATTTTTAATCAGTCAAACCAAATATCTAATTATATAAAAGAAAAATATAATGTTAGCCCAGAATATTTATGGGAAAGTGACCCAGGCTTTGGTGTTTTTAGAAATAAAAATACTAATAAATGGTTTGGAATAATAATGAATATTAGTAAAAATAAAATTGTAGGTAATGATAATAAAGAAGTAGAAGTCATAAATTTAATGCTTCATGATAAAACTAATTATTATATAAATAATGAAACAATATTTTTAGCATATCATATGAATAAAAAGAACTGGGTATCTATTATATTAGATGAATCATTAGCTAATGATATAATATTTAATTTAATAGATATAAGCTATAATAATTCAAATAAATAATAAGGGGCCAAGGCAGGCCCCTTTAAGTTTATAGATTATTCTTCATCAAAATCTACATTTTCATATTCGTAAATAATTTTATTAATCTTATTTACAGCTTTTCTAATTCTATTTTTAGAATCTGAATTATCAATTACTTGGTTTAATTCATATAATGCAATCTTTAAATCCTTAATGAAATCAGAATCATAAATACAGTCATCAAAATCAGTATCTAATAATTCATCTTCATCATCGAATAAAGACATTTGTTCTGGATCATAATCGTCATCATCTTCATTTTTAGGTAATTCCTTTAATAATTCAATCATCTTTTTTCTTTCTTCATTATAGGCTTTTACCTTTTTTGCGAATTCTTGACGTTGTTCAGTTAATTTTTGATTTGCTTTTTTTAATTCTTGTAAATTATATTCAATTTCTTCACTTCTAGTTAAGAAATCTTCTTCATTAAATTCTTCAGTCTTTTTTTCCTGTGCCATAATAAATACCCCTTTATTTAAATTAATGTTTATACATAAATTATAACTAAAATGAATTCTTTATTCAATAGAATTAACAATTAATAAATTTTTTTAATATAAAATATTAATTTTGATTTTTTTGCTTATTGTATTATAATATTATGAGTAAATATAAAGGGGACATTCTAATGAAAAGTTTTATTTCAAATTCAGTAGAAAACACAATTGAGTTAGGCTCTAAAATAGGTGCTTTACTAAATCCTGGTGATGTTATACTTTTAACAGGTGATTTAGGGGCAGGTAAAACTCATATCGCAAAAGGAGTAGGAAAAGCATTAGGAGTTAAAAGAATTATTAATTCACCAACTTTTACAATTGTAAAGGAATATAGTGGTAATAATGTAAAATTCTATCATTTAGATTTATATAGATTAGATGGCCTAAATAATGATTTTGATTTAGAAGAATATATAGAATCAGATGGTATTTGTGTAATAGAATGGCCACACCAAATAGAAGAAATATTACCAAAAGAATATTTAAATATAAAGCTTTTAAGATTAGATGATAATCAAAGAAAGATTGAAATTGAAGGTATAGGTAGATATAAAAAATACGAGGAGATGATTTAATGTATTCATTAATATTAGATTCTGCAACTAAAATATTATATGTAGCATTAATAAAGGATAATGAAACACTTTATGAATCATATATAGAAGGAAAGAATGATCATGCTAAAAATATAGTAGCTAAGGTAGATGAGGCATTAAAAAAATCAAATATAACAGTTAATGAATTAAATGAGGTAATTGTAGGCATAGGACCTGGTTCTTATACAGGTGTTAGAATGGCAGTAACTGTTGCTAAAATGCTTGCGGTATTTAAGAAAAATATAAAATTATATTCTATATCTACATTAAAACTAATGGCATCAGGATATGATGGAATTGTTTTATCAATGATTGATGCTAGACGTAATAATTCATTTGGTATGATTATTGATACTAAATTAGATAAATATTTAATTAATGAAGGATTAATTGAAACAGATAAATTAAAGAATAATAAATATGATTTTATTGTTACTGAATCAAATTATAAGGTTAATCCTATATATGTATTAGAACATAAAGAAGAGGTTAAGGAAGCTCATCTATTAGTTCCTAATTACCTAAGAGATACAGAAGCGGAGCGTAATTTACATGATTAGATTATTAGAATCAAAGGATATAGATTCTATAATTAAAATTGAAAATGATACACTTTTTGAATCTCTTGGATTTGATATGCTAAACGATATAATATCTAATCCAATTATGAAGGCTTTTGTATATGAAAATAATGATAAAGTATTAGGATATATATCTATATCATTTGATGGTATTGTATTAGAAATATTAAATTTCTGTGTTGATAAATTAAATCAAGGATTAGGTATAGGTAAGAGATTATTAAATTATGCAATAATGGATTCTTATAAAAATAATTGTAAAAGTGTAATATTAGAGGTCAGAGAAAGTAATATTAATGCTATTAAGTTATATGAATCATTTGGATTTAAAAGAATTCATATTAGAAAGAATTATTATAAGAATTTAGAAAATGCCTTAGTATATGAAAAGAAATTATATGATTTTAATGAAGTATTAGATATTGAATTAAATCATAATGCAAAAAAGATAATAACAGATGATTATATAAAATATTATGATGAATATCAGTTTGATAAATATTATCATAACTATTATTCAATTAAGAATGAAGATATTCTTAATGAATTAATTGAATTAAATAAGGATAAACCATTTTTCTGTTTTGAATATGATAAATTAATTAAAAATAATGAATCATATGAATTAGATATTAATATCTTAATGGCATCCTTTATTAAAGCAATTAATATTAATACAAAAATACCTAATAATGTTTATAAGGTAGATGAATCTAATAAGGATATAGCATTTGAATTATTATTTAATGATTCAATTGAATATGGTTTTGAATTTGCAAGAAGGGATTCTCTAGTTTTAGTTAATAATTGTATAAATGGAATAACTAATGGATTTTTAATTATAGAAAATGGTAAGGCTTTAGGCTTTATAAATGTTCATCATAAAAATGATATTATTGAATTAGATCATTTATTTATTTTAGAAGAATATAGAAATATGGGCTATGGTTCTAAATTAGTTAAATATGTTTTAAATTATTTTTCTAATTTAGGTTCAAATATTGTAATACTTATCGCAGATGAAATGGATAGTCCTAAGGATATGTATAAAAAATGGGGATTTATTGAAATAAAAAAAACATATTTCTATAGAAGAGGTAATTAATATGGAAAAGACTAATGTGTGTAGAATATTAGACCAAAAGAAAATAAAATATGAATTCTATGAATATCCACATACAGATGGTGTTTGTGTTGATGGAATTGAGGTTGCTATGCTTTTAGATGAAGATCCTAATATGGTATTTAAAACATTAGTAACAGTCTCTCCATCAAAGCATTATTATGTATGTGTTGTGCCTGTAGCACATGAATTAGATTTAAAAAAATGTGCTAAGGAATTCAATGAAAAATCTTTAGAGATGATACCTGTAAAGGAATTATTAAATGTTACAGGATATATTAGAGGTGGGTGTTCACCAATAGGTATGAAAAAGCCTTATAAGACAGTTATGGATATAACTGCAAAGGATTATGATAATGTAATTTTTTCAGCAGGAAAAATAGGATATCAGGTTAAGATGAATCCAAATGATTTATCTAAGCTTATAAATATTAAATTTGCTGATATAAAGAAAGGAAATTAAAATGCTAGTATTAGGTGTTGAATCAAGCTGTGATGAAACTAGTGTTTCTATTGTAAAAGATGGAAAAGAAGTTTTATCTAATGTAATTAATTCTCAAATAAAAATACATGAAAAATTTGGTGGAGTTGTTCCTGAAATTGCATCAAGAAATCATGTTTATCAGGTTTCAATGGTATTTGAACAAGCATTTAAGGATGCTAATATAAAACCTGAAGATATTGATTTAGTTGCAGTTACAAAGGGACCTGGTTTAATTGGGTCTTTACTCGTTGGCCTTAATGCTGCAAAGACATTTGCTCTAATGTATAATAAGCCAATAATTGGCGTACATCATTTAGCTGGTCATATTTATGCAAATGCCATAGAGCATGATATGAAATTTCCATGTGTTGCCTTACTTGTATCAGGAGGTAATACAGAATTAATTTATATGGAAGATCATTTTAAGTTTGAAATAATTGGTGAAACTCTAGATGATGCTGTAGGTGAGGCATATGATAAGGTTGCACGTGTAGTAGGACTTCCTTATCCTGGTGGACCTCATGTAGATAGATTAGCACATGAAGGTGCTGATACATACCATTTACCTAGAGTATATTTAGAGGATGGTTCATTTAATTTCTCATTTTCAGGACTTAAGAGTGCAGTAATTAATTTACATCATAATGCAATGCAAAGAAATGAAGAGATTAGAATAAATGATCTATGTGCATCTTTCCAAGCTTCTGTAACAGAAGTATTAGTTAGAAAAACATTTATGCTTGCAGAAAAGATGAATGTTAAAAATATAATTGTTGCCGGAGGCGTTTCAGCTAATAAAGGATTAAAGGAAAGATTTATGGCTGAAAATAACGGAAGATTTAATATTTCAATTCCATCAATTAGATATTGTACTGATAATGCTGCAATGATTGGTGTTGCAGGATATTATCAATATAAAACAAACCCTAAGCTAGATGATTTAACATTAAATGCATCTGCATCATTAGAATTAGAATAATGGTAGAATTTAAAAAGATTGGCGAATTATCTAATATAGAATTAATAGATATATTTGAAGCAAGAATTGATGTTTTTGTTGTAGAACAAAATTGTCCATATAAAGAAATAGATGAACTAGATAAAATATGTTATCATGCATTTATTAAGGATAATAATAAAATTGCTGCATATTTAAGAATAATATTTAAAGATGATTATGCAATAATTGGTAGAGTTATTACAACAAAAAGAAACCAAGGTTTTGGCATTCAAATATTAAAAGAAGCGATTAATTTTATAAAAGATAATGGCTATAATCATATAGAAATTGAAGCCCAAACCTACGCAATTGGCTTTTACCAAAAATGTGGCTTTATTCCATATGGAAACAAATTTATGATGGATAATATTGAACATATTAAAATGAAATTAGATTTATAAAATTTTTGTGGGATGGTATAAATACCATCTCTATTTTTTTAATCTAGTTTTTTTAATATATTTGTTGTATAATATCTATGTATTTTTAAGGACGTGATTTAATTGGCAGAAATTAATAATTTTATTAAAACTATTATGCAACAGGATTTAGAATCAAAAAAGGTTGATGAAATAATCACAAGATTCCCACCTGAACCAAATGCATACTTACATATTGGTCATGCAAGAGCAATTATTACAAACTTTGAGCTTGCCGCATCTTTTAATGGTAAGACAAATTTAAGATTCGATGATACTAACCCAGCTAAAGAGGATAAGGAATTCGTTGAAGGAATTATTGAGGATTTAGCTTGGCTTGGATATAAACCAAATAATATTTTTTATGGTTCAGATTATTTTGAAAAGACTTATGAAAAGGCAGTTATGCTAATTAAAAAAGGCTTAGCTTATGTTGATGATTTAAGCCAAGAGGAAATTTCAAAATATAGAGGTACACTAAATGAACCTGGTAAAAATTCACCATATAGAGATAGAAGCGTTGAAGAAAATCTAAAATTATTCCAAGAAATGAGAGATGGAAAATACGCTGATGGTGAAAAGACACTAAGGGCTAAAATAGATATGTCTTCACCTAACATTAACATGCGTGACCCTGTAATGTATCGTATTTTACATATTAATCATCATAGACAAGGCACTAAGTGGTGTATCTTCCCAATGTATGATTTTGCTCATCCACTTCAAGATTCATTTGAAGGAATATCTCATTCATTATGCTCACTAGAATATGATAATCATAGAGTATTATATGATTGGGTTGTTGATAATTGTGAAATTGTAAAGAAGCCACATCAATATGAATTTGGTAGATTAAATATAACAAATACTATTATGTCTAAAAGATATTTAAAGGCATTAGTAGATGCTAAAAAGGTATCAGGATATGATGACCCAAGAATGCCAACATTATGTGGATTAAGAAGAAGAGGATTTACACCTGATGCAATTAGAAACTTTATTTTAGGTACTGGTTTATCTAGAGTAAATTCAACTGTATCAGCTGATGAATTAGATGAAGCATTAAGAAATGATCAAAAGCTTAAGGCATTAAGACCTAATGCAATTATTAATCCAGTAAAGGTTATAATTGATAATTATCCAGAAGGTAAGGTTGAATATCTTGATTGTCCAAATAATCAAGAAAATGAAGAATTAGGTTCAAGAAAGATTGCCTTCTCTAGGGAAGTATATATTGAGCGTGAGGACTTCATTGAAGAAAAACCTAATAAAAAATGGAAGAGATTAGCCTTAGGTGTTGAGGTTAGATTAATGCACGCATATTTTATTACAGCAACATCTGTTGAGAAGGATGCTTGTGGTAATATTACTTTAATTCATGCAACATATGATCCTGAAACAAGATCAGGTTCTGGATTTGATTTAAGAAAGCCTAATGGTAATATTCATTTTGTAGAGGCAACAACTGCTATACCTGCAGAATTTAGATTATTAGAACCATTATTATTAGACGAAACAGAAGAAAATAAGGATTTAGATTTCATGGAAAGATTAAATCCTAATTCATTAAATATCTTTAATGGTTTTGTTGAAGAATCATTAAAGGATACTAAACCACTAGATCATTATCAATTCATAAGAAACGGATATTATGTAACTGATAAGGATTCAACTAAGGATAAACTTGTATTCAATAGAACATGTGGTTTAAAATCATCATTTAAAATATAAAATTAAAGGGACTGCCAGAAGGCAGCCCTTTATAATCGTATAAGGAGTTAAATATTATGTTAAAAACTGTAAATTTAGGAATTCAATATGGATCTAGAAAACTATTTCAAAATGTTAATTTAGCATTTTCAAAGGGTAATTGTTATGGAATTATTGGTGCTAATGGTGCTGGTAAATCTACATTCTTAAAGGTTTTATCAGGAGAAATTGAATCAACTGAGGGTGAAGTATTAATGGATCCTAATGAAAGAATGAGTGTTTTAAAACAAGACCAACACGCATATGATAACGAAACAGTATTAAGAACAGTTTTATTAGGTCATAAAAGATTAATAGAAGTAATGGAAGAAAAAGACAAATTATACGAAAAAGAGGATTTCACTGACGCAGATGGAATTCGTGCTTCAGAACTTGAAGGTGAATTCGCTGAAATGGGTGGATGGGAAGCAGAAGCTGATGCTGAATCATTATTATCAGGTCTTGGAGTATCTGAAGATTTCTTCTATTCATTAATGGGAGATTTGGATGCTAAAATAAAGATTAAGGTATTATTAGCTCAAGCACTATTTGGTAATCCTGATATTTTATTATTAGATGAGCCTACTAATAACCTAGATTATAAGTCTACAAGATGGTTAGAAAACTTCTTATTGAATTTTGAGAATACAGTATTAATAGTATCTCATGATAGACATTTCTTAAATAATGTTTGTACACATATTTGTGATGTTGATTTTAAAAAGATTAAATTATATGTTGGTAACTATGAATTCTGGTATGAATCAAGTCAGCTAGCTAAAAAGCAAGCAGAGGATACTAATAAAAAGTCTGAACAAAAGATTAAAGAATTAAAAGAATTCATCGCAAGATTTAGTGCTAATAAATCTAAATCAAGACAAGCAACATCAAGAAAGAAATTATTAGATAAAATTGTACTTGAAGATATTGAACCATCATCAAGAAGATATCCATATATTGGATTTAAGCCAAGTCGCGAAGTAGGAAATGATATTTTAATTGTTGAGCATCTAACAAAAGATGGCCTATTCAATGATTTAACTTTTACAGTAAATAAGGGAGATAAAATTGCATTTTTAGCTGAAAACTCAATGCAAATAACTACATTATTTAATATATTAAGCGGTAAGGATACTGATTATAAAGGTAAATTTAAATGGGGTATAACAACAAATGTTGGTTATTTATTCCAAGATAATAAAGAATTATTTGATAAGGATTTAAATTTAGTTGATTGGTTAAGACAATATTCTAAAGAAGACCAAACAGAAACATTCATTAGAGGATGGCTTGGACGTATGCTATTTTCTGGTGAAGAATCACTAAAGAAATGTAATGTATTATCAGGTGGAGAAAAGGTTAGATGTAATTTTGCAAAGCTAATGCTTGAATCACCTAATATATTAGTATTAGAAGATCCAACTAACCATCTTGATTTGGAATCTATTACAGCATTAAATGAGGGTATGACAAATTATAAAGGAAATATCTTATTTTCAAGTCATGATGCCGAATTATTAGAGACTGTTGCGAATAGAATTATTTCTATTAATAAGGATGGAAGCTATGTAGATAAACTATCTACATATGAAGAATTTATAGGAGAATAAAAATGGATTTATCTGGATTAAACAAAAGCCAGCTTGAAGCCGTTAAGACAACTGAAGGACCAGTAATGGTTATGGCAGGTGCCGGTTCAGGTAAGACTAAGGTTTTAACAACAAGAATTTCATATTTAATTGGAGAATTAGGTGTTCCATTAGATAATATATTAGCTGTAACATTTACTAATAAGGCAGCTAATGAAATGAAAGAAAGAATATCTAAGATACTAAATATAAATGCTAAAGGAATGTGGGTATCTACATTCCACTCATTTTCATCTAGATTATTACGTCTTGAAATAGATAAAATGCCTCCTTATACTAAATATTTTAATATAATTGATGATGATGACTCATTAAAAATTGTAAAAGAAATAATGAAAGAAATGGGTGATTTATATACATCACCTAAGGAAATGAGAAATTTAATTTCTAAATCTAAAAACTTTTTAGATTTTAAAATAAAAGATATTGATAGAAGAACTGAATTCCATAAGGTATTTGATCTATATGAGGCTAGATTAAAGAAGGATAATTTATTAGATTTTGATGATTTAATTATTAAAACTATTGAACTTTTAACTAAATTCCCTAATGTATTAGAAATATATCAGCATAAATTTCAATATATCTTAGTAGATGAATTCCAAGATACTAATGAATTACAATATAAATTAATGAGATTATTATCAGCAAAGCATAAAAATATTTTTGTTGTAGGTGATGATTTCCAATCTATTTACGCATTTAGAGGAGCTAAGCTTGAAAATATTAATAAATTCCAAAGAGATTTTATTGGTACTAAATTAATATTATTAGAACAAAATTATAGATCAACAAAGGAAATATTAAATTTAGCAAATAATGTAATAATTAATAATCCTAATCAAATTAAAAAGACAATGTTTTCAGAAAATAATTTTGGTTCTAAGCCAAAAATTTATTCTGCTTATAGTTCATATGATGAAATAATGTATGTATGCGATAAAATAAAAGAATTAGTATTAGATGGTGATTCATATAGTGATATAGCTATAATGTATCGTGCTAATCATATATCTCGTGGATTTGAAGAGCAATTAATGAAATATAGAATTCCATATAAAATATATGGAGGATTATCTTTCTTTTCACGTGCTGAAATAAAAGATATGATTGCATATTTAAGATTATTAATATTTAATGATGATAATTTCTCATTTAAAAGAGTAGTTAATAATCCAAAAAGAGGAATAGGTAAATCTATATTAGATAAATTAGAACTTATAGCTAATGAATCAAATTTATCATTATATGATGCAATACCTTATTATAAGGGTAAGGGTCAAGGAGCATCAGGTTTAGTTGAATTTAAAACGATAATTGATTCTATAAAGGCAACAATTGAGAATTATAAATTACCTGATTTAATTGATGTATTATTAGATGAAACAGGCTATAAAGATGAATTATATAGAACTGAAGATGAAGAGGTTGCTGAAGATAAATTAAATAATATTAAAGAATTTAAATCAATATTAAAGGATACTGATGAAGAATCATTAGATTCAAATGTTATTAAGCTTCAAGGCTTACTTGGAGATTTAGCCCTAAGAACTAATAATGATGATAATAATGATGGTAATTCTGTAATATTAACAACATATCACCAAGCAAAGGGTCTTGAATTTAAAGATGTATTCATGGTAGCAAATGAAGAAGGAATATTTCCATCATCTAATACAGTAACTGATGAAGAAATAGAAGAAGAAAGAAGAATTTGCTATGTTGGTATAACAAGAGCTAAAAAGAGATTATTTTTAACATATTGTAACCACAGAAGAATCTTTGGCTATGATACAGATATGTCTCCATCAAGATTTATTGATGAAATGGATAAATCATTACTTGATGATAATAAAGTAAGAAAAGCACCAGTAGTCAATTATAATAAGCCTATTGAAAAAAAGACTGTAGTAGAATCTAATAATAATGATATAATTAATGTTGGTGATAAGGTTAACCATAAATCATTTGGTGATGGAGTAGTAGTTGCTAAAGATGGTATGGTTATAACTGTTGCATTTAAAGCTGAATTTGGTATTAAAAAACTAAAAGCTGATCACCCATCAATTAGAAAGAGATAGTGATTATATGAGAAAAAAAGTATTAACTATTATTCCTTTATGTGTATTATTTATAATATCTGTAGTATTTATAACTATTGCAATTGTAGTATTTACAAATAAAAATCATGCAACTCTTGTTAAGGCAAATAGCCTTAATACTGAGTTTATGTCAACACAATTTGTAGATGAATATGAAAATAGTTATGATTGTCAAATGGTAGCTAAAGATAAAAATAATAATTTTATTATTAAAGCTGGTGGCAAGATAGTTATTACACCAAAGAAGATGAAAGCTATTGGATTTAATGGATTAAATATTGCATTCCAGATAAAAACAAAGGATTCATTAATGCTTGTAGATCCTATAATTGATGGGAAATTAACAAAATATAAATTAAATTATGATGATATATCATTAATAATTATTGATAATCAATATGGAGAAAATATAAATATTGGTTATATAAAGCTTTGGTTTTAATTAGCATTTACCTGATGGTAGATGCTTTTTTTATGATATAATTGAATTATATAAAGGTGATCTCTATGTCATTTAAAGATAATTTATTAAATTCAGCAAAAGAAATATCAAAATATTTAGCAGTTAAAACTGTATATGATAAGGTATTTTCTAGAGTTAATAGGCCTAATTATTTAATTA
Source organism: uncultured Caryophanales bacterium (assembly GCA_946626345.1). Taxonomy (GTDB): domain Bacteria; phylum Bacillota_I; class Bacilli_A; order Acholeplasmatales; family Anaeroplasmataceae; genus Anaeroplasma. Next base: position 17,376 of record CAMOUB010000009.1, read on the forward strand.
CGCCCGGATTAATTAATATTGATAGATGTTCTTTTAATAGAATAGAATTAGAATTTTATTCAAATGGAAATAAATTAGTTGGTTATTATTATCCTAATAATTCTAATAAGCTAGTTGTTGTTTGTCATGGCTTAAGAAGTGGGGCTGATGATTACTTACCATTCATTAATTATTTTATAAAAAATGGATTTGATTGTTTTAGCTTTAATTATGCAGGTACATATGAAAGTGAAGGTAAAAACACTTATGGTATGTCAGAATCATTAGTTGATCTTGATAATGCGATTAGATTTATTAATAATAATCTAAACCTTAATAAAAAAGAATTATATTTATTTGGTCATTCCTGGGGTGGATTTGCAGTATGTAGTGTATTAAATATACATAAAAATATTAAGGCTGTAGCCTCAGTTTCAGGATTTAATGATGCATCTACAATAATTATAGATAAGGGTGTATTTTATGGAGGTAAGCTTGCTGAATTACCTAAAAAATATATTGATAAATACCAAGAAGAATTATTTGGAAATTATCTAAATTATACTGCCTCATCAGGTATAAATTCTTCAAATGCAAAAATATTATTAGCTCATGGTATTTTTGATTTAGTAATTGATTTTAATTATCAATCAATTATTTCACATCAAAAAGAATTTATTAATCCTAATGTTAAATATTATATAGGAGATAATTCTAATAAGGGTCATGATTCAATATTATATGATGCATCAGCAATCAATTACCAAAAGGAAGTAAAAAAACAAATGAAAAAATATGATGATGAATCAGAAGAATTAAAGGAATATGTATCTAGTATAGACAATTATAAATACAGTATGGTAAATGAAGATTTATTTAAAAAAATTATAGATTTATTTAATTAGCACCGATTGGTGCTTTTTTTCTTGACATTAAAATAATTGATAGTATAATTAATTTGAAAATCCTTTTCAATTTGGAGGAATTATGGCTAGAGATACATATAATACCAAGACAAAAGAGATAGTAGATAATGAAATAAAGCTATTTAAAAATGGCTTTACAATTAAGGAATTAAAGGAATCCTTAGATAATAAAAAAATCAAAATAGGATTAACTACTATTTATAGGTCACTTGAAAGATTGGAAAATGAAGGAATAGTTAAAAAATATTTCGATGAGAATAATGTAGCACATTTCAAATATGTAAATGATTGTAATAGTCAAAGACATTTTTATTTAAAATGTGAAAAATGTGGAGTCATTTATCATATTGATTGTAGCTGTATTGATGATTTGAGTTTGCACATCTTTAAGCAGCATAAGTTTAGTATTGATACTAGAAATATTATTTTAACTGGTCTTTGTAATAATTGTAAAAGTTTCATAAAAATATAGGGAGGTATTATGAAAAAGATAATAATTAGTTTATTTATATTTATTTGTGGTTTATTTATTTTATCATCATGTAATAAAAATGATGATACAAAAATTATCTCAACATCATATGCGGGATATGATTTTGCAAGAGGTGTTGCAAAAGATAATAAAAAATGTGGCATGTTATTAAATCCTGGTGAGGAATTACATGATTATTCACCATCTATTAATGATATAGAAAGAATTATTAATTCTGAAATTTTTATCTATATTGGTGGAGAATCAGATTCCCTATGGGTTGAAAAACAAATATTACCTGAGATTGATAAAAGTAAAACTAAGGTAATAAGTATGATGGATGTCATTAGCAAAAAGGGAAATGTATATGATGAAGAAAATCCTGAATCAAGCATTAGCTCTGAATCTGATGAGGAAGAAGAATTAGATGAGCATGTATGGAATTCTATTACTAATGCTAAATTAATTGTTGAAGCAATATATGAAGCTTTAATAGAAATAGATGAGGTAAATATGGCATCTTATTTATATAATAAAGATGTTTATATTGATTCATTAAATAAGGTTGATACAAAAATAAAGGATACTATATCTTCTTCCAAAAAAGATCTATTAATATTTGCAGATAGATTTCCATTATTATATTTTGTTAAAGAATACAATTTAAAATATGATGCAGCATTCAAAGGCTGTGAAACAGCACATGAAGCTAACCCTAAAACAATTGAGGCTTTAACAAAAAAAGTAATAGATAATGATATTAATGTAATATTTGTAATTGAATTATCAGAATCAAATATTGCAGATACAGTAATAAAAACTTGTAAAAATGATGGAAAAGATGTAAAAAAACTGGTATTCTATACAATGCATAATATTTCTAAAGAGGATTATGCAAATGGACTTACTTATATAGATTTTATGAATAAAAATGTTGAATCATTAAGTGAGGCTCTAAATTAGGAAGTGATAAAATGCTTTTTGAAGTGAAAAACTTGAGCTTAGGCTATGAAAAAGAAAATATTATAAATAATATATCATTTTCAGTTAATGATGGAGATTTCATCATAGTAGTTGGTAAAAATGGTGCTGGTAAATCTACATTAATTAAAGGTATATTGGGTTTAATTAAGCCTAAGTCAGGTGAAATCGTATTTGATGATTCACTTAATAAAAAATTAATTGGCTATATGCCACAAGAAACAAAAGTAGAGCAATCATTTCCTGCAAGTGTATTTGAAATAGTATTATCTGGTAGAATCAATAAAATGGGATTTAGACCATTTTATAATAAAGAGGATAAAGCAAAAGCTACTGAAGCTTTAAAAATATTAAATATTTATGATATTAAAGATAAATCATTTTGTGATTTATCAGGAGGACAAAGACAAAAAACATTACTTGCAAGAAGTCTTTGTGCAACTGATAAGCTATTAATATTAGATGAACCAAGTAATAACTTAGATAATACTTCAAGAGAAGAATTCTATTTATTATTAATGAAATTAAATAAGGAATTAGGTATTACTATTATTATGATTAGTCATGATGCTGATATAGATAAGATGCTTGGAAATAAGCTTTTAAAAATCTATGATGATGGCTATGAATTTAGTGATATAGTGGAGGAAATATGATAATATTAAGTGATTTAATTCAAATATTATCAAGAGAATATATTAGATATGCATTCATTGTAGGATTTACAATGTCTTTATGTGCAGCATTACTTGGTGTTTCTTTAGTTTTAAAAAAGCATTCAATGATTGGAGATGGCTTATCTCATGTTGGCTTTGGTGCAGTAGCTGTAGCCGCATGCTTCGGGTGGGCACCACTTGCTTTTGCAATACCTATTGTTATGTTATCTTCATTTTTGATATTATGGATTGCAAATAAAAGTAAGGTTTTTGCAGATAGCTTAATTGCCCTATTTTCAACTCTTGCTTTAGCAATAGGATATGCCGCAATAGAGCTTGGACAAGGCGTTAATTTCAATGTAGGAAATTATTTATATGGTTCCTTACTTGGGGTATCTTTAACTGAGGTTATAATAAGCTTATGTGTTATGTTTATTGTAATAACATTATATATTATTCTATACAATAGAATTTTTAGTGTTACATTTGATTCTACATTCTCAAAATCAACAGGTACAAATGTTACATTAATTAATGTTATTATTTCAATTTTAACATCACTAACAGTAGTTATAGGAATGAAGGTTATGGGTGCATTATTAATAACATCATTGATAATATTCCCAACACTTTCTGCAAGATTAATATTTAAAAAATTTAAGCTAGTAACAATATTTTCTGCATTAATAGGAATATTATCATTTGTTATAGGCTTAATTGCATCATGTATAATAACTAATTTACCTATAGGCTCATCAATTGTTTTTGTAAGCTTTATAGTATTTATATTATGCTTTTTAATCTCAAAAATTAAATATAGAAGATAAAGAATATGGTGAGTAAGTCACCATATTTTTTTAAAATATGTTAAATTGTAAAGCATTGATTTTATACTTTCAATTTATGAATTGTTATGATATAATACTTTTGTATTTTTTAGATTATATAAGAAAAAGGTGATTTTAGATGAGAGTCAATCCAAAATTATATCCCGTTGCAGATGAATTAACACCATATGAAACACAACTTTTAGACGATAGAAAAGTTGAAATTTATTTGATGGATTCATTTGAAGGAATAAAAGAAGAATTCGTTGATAAAAAGGGTCAATTTGCTGTATGGTCAAGCCAAGATGGTGTTAACTATAGAGTATTCTTAGAAAATGGCTATTATGAAAGAGTGAAAGAATTATATTCTGAACCAGTTAATAAAATTTGGTTAGATTTCTATGATAAAACTGATTCTATTTCAAAGAAATTCTCTAATTATTTCATTTATCCATTAATGGGTATTGCAGTTGTTGCCTGCGTTTTATCTATTGCTTTATCAGGTAAAATGCCATCATGGGTAAGCTGGGTAATTATTGGTGTTTTAGCATTCATGTTTATTTTAATGATTTTTGTTAATATGAAAATCAAAAAGGTAGTATTAAACGAAAATACTAAAGCAAGACAATTAATTATTGATCACTTTGGTGAAAAGAGATTTGATGAATTAATCGAATTACAAAAATCTTATATGGATGAATATTTTGAAAATTTACATCCAGAAGATAAAAACGTAGAAGAAACTTCTGAAGAAGATAACGAAAAAGTAGAAGCTTTAGAAAATAAAGAAGAAACTGTAGAAGCTAAAGAAGAAGCTACTGAAGTTAAAGAAGATGTAACTTCATCTGAAGAAGCTAATCAAGAAGTTAAGAATGAAACAGAAGAAGTTAGCGAAACTAAAGAAACTTCTAATGAGTAAAATAGAGAGGATATTTTAAAATGAGTTCAATAGATACATTATGTATAAATGCGTTAAGAGTTGTTGGTGCTGAAATGATCACTAAGGCAAAAAGTGGTCACCCTGGTATTGTTTTAGGTGCCGCTCCTATTTTACATACATTATTTACTAGACATATAAACATTAATCCTGAAGATGATAAATGGTTTAATAGAGATAGATTTATCTTATCTGCAGGACATGGTTCAGCATTATTATATGAAATGTTACATTTATCAGGATATGACCTATCAATGGAGGATTTAAAGAACTTCCGTCAAAAGGGTAGTAAAACTCCAGGACATCCTGAATATGGTCATGTTAAGGGTGTTGAAATTACAACAGGACCTTTAGGACAAGGTATTTCTTCAAGTGTTGGTATGGCAATTGCTGAAAGCTTCCTTGCTGCAAAATTCAATAAGCCTAAATATGATATTGTAGATCACTATACATATGTTTTATGTGGAGATGGAGACCTACAAGAAGGTATTTCTATGGAAGCTGCATCTTTAGCAGGACATTTAAATTTAAAGAAATTAATTGTTCTTTATGATTCAAATGATGTTCAATTAGATGGTGATGTTGAACAAACAAACACTGAAAATATCAAAATGAAGTTTGAAGCAATGAATTGGAATTATATCAAAGTTGTTGATGGTAATAATTGCGATTCAATTGATAATGCTATTAAAGAAGCAAAGAAATCTAATAAGCCAACTATTGTTGAAATTAAAACAGTAATTGGTTATGGTGCACCTAATAGTGGTGAATCATCAGTTCATGGTAAACCAATGCCTGAAGATGATATTAAGGCATTAAGAAAGAATTTATCATATAACGGACCAGTATTAGAATATCCTGAAGAAGTTAAGAAATTCTATAAGGAAAATGTTATTGATAGAGGAAATGAAGAAGAATCTAATTGGAATGAATTATTAGCAGATTATAGAAGCGAATATAATGCTGAATATGAAGAATTCTTAAAGTTCATGTATAATGAATTCAAATTAGACGATGTATCTGATATGCCTAAATATGAAGTAGGATCTGAAGAATCTACTCGTAAGGAAATGGGTAAATATATTGATTATTTATCTACAAAGCTTCCTAATATTATCGGTGGATCTGCTGACCTTTCATCATCAACAATGGTTAAGGGTGCTGATGGTATTTATGGACCATCAAATCCACTTGGAAGAAATATTAAATTCGGTGTTCGTGAACACGCAATGGCAGCAATCATTAATGGTATTACATTACATGGTGGTTTAAGAGGATTCTGTGCAGGATTCTTTGTATTTAGTGATTATCTAAAACCAGCTGTAAGATTAGCATCAATAATGAAATTACCATCAATTTTCTTATTCTCACATGATACTATTTGTGTAGGTGAAGATGGACCTACTCATCAACCTGTTGAGCAATTAACAATGTTTAGAAGTATGCCTAATACAAATGTTATTAGACCAGCTGATGCTAAAGAAATGGCTGAAGCAATGCTATTAGCATTTGATAATAATACATATCCTACAGTTGTTACATCATCAAGACAAGGCTTACCTAATTTAGCTTGTACAAATGCTGAAGGTGTTAAAAAAGGTGCTTATGTAGTATTTGAACCTAAAAAAGCAGCTAAGGTTACATTAATTTCTTGTGGTTCTGAATTATTCATAACAATTAATGCAGCTAAGATGCTAGAAGAAGAAGGAATTAATTGTAAGGTTGTATCAATGCCTTCAATGTTCTTATTCGATAAGCAATCTAATGAATATAAAGAAGAAATCTTACCTAAGAAGCATTTAAAAATGGCAGTAGAGCTTGGTGCATCTATGCCATGGTATAAATATGCTGATGAAGTTTATGGATTAGATGAATTTGGTGCATCTATGCCAATCAAATATATCCATGAAACATATGGATTTACTGCAGAAGCTATTGCAGCTAGAGTAAAAGAATTATTAAATAAGTAATTTAAAAAGGGTTACGATTCGAATCGTAACCCAATTTTTTTAATCATTAAAATATTTTTTAATTAAATCCTCTTCAGGCATTGGCTTATCAAAATAATAACCTTGAATAAGTGTACAGCCAATTTGTTTTAAATAATCAACTAATTCTTTTGTTTCAACACCCTCGCATAATACGTTTATGTCTAGTTTTTTAGCTAATCCTACAACAAAAGATAATATAATTTTTTCTTTATCTTTAGTTTTAGTAGAACAGAAGTTCTTATCTAATTTAATTGTGTCAAAATCAAATGTTGCAAGACTCGATAAATTAGAATATCCTGTACCAAAATCATCCATTGCTACTTTATATCCTAAATTATGTAAATCCTTTACTAGCTTAATTACTTTCTTTTCATTTTTAACATATGTAGTTTCTGTAATTTCAATTTCTAAATAATTTGCAGGAATGTCATATTTTTCTCTTATTTCATTAATTTTTTCAATATATTCGTTGAAATTTTTTTGATACATTGATAAATTAACAGAAATAACAATTGGTTCATATCCTAAATCAATTATTTTTCTTTGGAATTTACATACATTTTCAAATACATGTAAATCTAACTCCTTTATAAATCCATTCTCTTCAAATATAGGAATGAACGTATCAGGAAATAGCATTGTTTCGTTTTTATAATACCATCTAGTTAAAGCTTCAGCACCAGCGATTTTATTTGTTTTTGTATCAATTTTAGGCTGTAAATATAATTTGAATTCATTATTAATTAATGCTTGCTTTTGATGTAATTCTAAATTGTATTTTAATTGTTGCTTTTCGTATAAATCTCCTGTAAAGAATTTATATAATAGACCATCTGATAAAGCTTTCTTTCTTGCAATATTGGCTTTATCAAGTGTCTTAGTTGTTAAATCTGATGGATCATGGACACATATACCAGCTCTTAATTTGAAATGGTGTGCATATTTAAAATTTTTCTGGATATATTCATCAAGCTTTTCTACATAATTAATTAAATATTCATTTTCTGTGTTAGGAGTCCAAACGAAGAATCTATCTTCAGTAAATCTGCAATATAATTCTTTATCAGATATATAAGTTAATGCCTCAGCTACCATTTTTAATGCTGAATCAATAATAGTAGTACCTAGCATATCTGATAGGTGTAAGAAGTTTTCAAAACAAAAATTAATAACTGAATAATTATCACTCTTTGTCTTATTTAAATATTCATATACAAGACTTCCAAATTTTGTATAGTTATATAAATTTGTTATTGTATCATGAGAAATAGTTTGTTCAAATAATTCAGCTTCGTTTTCTTTATATAAGAATATTGCAAAAAGCTTAGATATTAAATTCAATGACGCAACATCAATTTGACTCCAGAATCTATTTGTATCATGCATTTCAAATCTAATTAATCCAACTTCTGTATCTAGATATGTTAAATCAAATGCTAGTAAAGCAGAAATATCATCTTCCTTTAGATATGGATAAATTGGTAAATTTTTATTTGAATCTACTTGTACAATCCTTACAATTCCATTTTTATCATATGTTTGATGCCATGCAGCAAATCTTTGAGGTGATGTTTTAACCTCTATTTTATCAACTAATGGACTATGCCAATGATATATTTTATCAACCTTTTTTGTTTTAGCATCAAGTGTAAATAAATTAATTCTATCGAATAAGAAATAATTACCTAGTAATGATAGAGCGTCTTCGAAGTTTTTATCCTTCATTTTATCTCTATTTATAATTTCATATACTCCAGCTGCGATATTGAAATTAGTTACAGCAGGAGAAGTATAACCAAATTCTATAGGCGTTTCTTTATAATCTGAAACTTTTCCACATTTTTCTTCATTATATATTATGAAGCAATTCTTTCCTTTTTTCTTTCCTCTATTTAGTGAAAGCATTGCCTTTATAAATAATTCTTCAAATGTATTTCCACCATTTGGATATGTTATACATCCTATTGTTGCAGTAATGTTTTCATTTTTAATATTATGGCTTGCGAATTGCATTATATTTTTTCTAGCTCTAGATATTAATGCATGTACTGTATCATAATCAGTGTTAGTTTTTAATACAACGATAAATCTATCACCATGTTCACGGCATATATAGCCACTATCTCTTACCATATTTTTTAATGCAGCAGCAGTTTCTATAATTAATATGTCGCCAAACATTGTACCATATTTATATTTGAAGTTCATAAAATCATCTAGGTCAAGTACGAATAAAATGAATTCTTTATTTTCTTCAATTAATTTATTAGTTGAATTTATTAACTCTTGTCTAGATATTGTATGTGTTAAATCATCATTTATTCTTTCAGTTAATCTATATTCTGATGAAAAAGAAATGATTACTCTAGCATCGTCTAGGGCAACACCTTTTATTAATGTCGGTATTAATTCATTATCTTCCTTTTCATATTTTGCAAGGAAAGTAAAAGGATCTTTATTAGTGATTTTTAATTGATTTAAAAATCTCATCATTTTAGCTCTAGATGCACTATTAAATTTTCCAATAGAAACGAATTTGTCTGCAAGAATGTCATATGAGATATTTTCACCAATTTTTTTATCTCCAAGCATTAACAGTTCAACTAATTTATCGTTTGTATTGATGATTACCACAAAACTATCAAATAGACTCAATATTTCGTCATATTGCTCTTTTTTCATGGGAATCACCTCCTCGGGAATTATAAATATTAAAAATGAAACGAATTATGTTATATCTAATTCTATCATAAAAAAAATGTTCGGTCAATATTGTCAATCTTTCTAGAAAGTAGTATTATTTTATAGTATTATTTATAATATAGTATTTTATATCATCTGGATGGTGAGAATATGTTTGATGTAATAGTAGTTGGCGGAGGTCACGCTGGATGCGAGGCTGCGATTGCCGCTAGTAAAATGGGTTTAAATACAATATTAGTAACAGGAAATTTAAATATGGTTGGTTCAATGCCTTGTAATCCATCTATTGGTGGACCTGCAAAGGGTGTTGTTGTAAGAGAAATAGATGCTCTTGGTGGATATATGGGAAAAAATGCAGATTTATGCCAAATCCAAACAAAGATGCTAAATAGAAGCAAAGGACCAGCTGTTTGGGCTTTAAGATTCCAAGAGGATAAGCTTTTATATTCTAGAGAAATGCTAAAGTATTTAAAGACTATTTCTAATCTTACCCTAAAGGAAGGATATGTAACTGACCTATTAGTTAATGATAAAACTATAAATGGTGTTGTTGTAGAAGAGAAGGAAGAAATACTTGGTAAGACTGTTATATTAACTACAGGTACTTATCTTGATTCAAGAATATTAAGAGGACATTGGACTAAAAAGGAAGGTCCTGATGGACAAAGAACAACTAAGGGTATAACTGAAGCATTAAAGAGATGTGGATTTACAATTCAAAGATTAAAAACTGGTACACCTCCTAGAATTAAAGCATCAACAATTGATTTTTCTAAGACAAGTGTAGAACCAGGTGATGAAATAACTTGGCATTATAGCTTTGATAAGGGATATGATTCATTATTAAATGTAAAGGTACCTTGTCATTTAACATATACTAATTTAGATATTCATAAATTAATTTTAGATAATTTAGATGAATCATCAATGTATGGAGGAGTAATAAAAGGAATTGGTCCTAGATATTGTCCTTCAATTGAAACTAAAATTGTAAGATTTAAGGATAAGGATAGACATCAAATATTTTATGAGCCAGAATCATTAGAATTAGATCAAACATATATTGGTGGATTTTCAACATCAATGCCTGATGATATTCAAGATAAGATGATAAGATTATTACCAGGACTTGAAAATTGTGAAGTTATTAGATATGCATACGCAATTGAATATGATGCAATTGATCCTTTAGAATTATGGCCAAGCTTAGAGACAAAGCTTGTTAATAATTTATTTACTGCAGGTCAAATTAATGGTACATCAGGATATGAAGAGGCTGCAGGTCAAGGTATTATTGCAGGTATTAATGCCGGATTAAAGGTGAAGGGCAAGAAGCCTTTAATTTTAGGTAGAGATGAAGCATATATTGGTGTAATGATTGATGATTTAGTTACAAAAGGAACTGATGAGCCATATAGATTATTAACTTCTAGATCAGAATATAGATTATTATTAAGACATGATAATGCTGATTTAAGATTAAGAGAATATGGTTATAATGTTGGTACAATTAGCCAAGAACAATATGATAGATTAAATAATAAAAAGAAATCAATTGAAAAGCTAATTAATGATTTTAAAGAAATTAAGATTAATTTAAATATTGCAAATAGTATTATTGAAAAATATAATTCTACAAAATTAAATGAAAGTATGTCTTTAGCAAATTTAATTAAGAGACCTGAAATTAATTCTAGCGTTATTAAAGAATTACTTGAAGCATCAAATATTAAATTAGATATATCTTATGACGATATTGATGAAATTTTAGAACAAACTGAAATTCATTATAAGTATGAAGGATATATTATAAAAGCTCGTGAGCAAGCTAGAAGAATGAATAATTTTGATTCTATGGCTATTCCATCTAATATTGATTATGATGATGTAGATAATATTGCCTTAGAAGCAAGAGAGAAATTTAAAAAGATTAAGCCAATCAATATAGGACAAGCATCAAGAATTAGTGGTGTCAATCCTGCAGATATTTCTGTATTAGTTGTTTATATTGAAAAGATGAATAGAAGCGGAGAATAATATGGATTTTAAAGCTGAACTTGAAAAACTTAATATAACTGTAAGTGCTGATATAATTAAAAAATTTGAATTATATTATAATAAGCTTATTGAAGTTAATAGCTATATGAATTTAACAGCTATTACAGAATTAGATGAAGTCTATATTAAGCATTTTTTAGATTCACTTTATATTATTAAAGCTATAGATAATTCTAAACCCTATAATATATTAGATGTAGGCTCAGGTGCAGGATTTCCATCTATTCCTTTAGCTATTGTAGATAATAATGCAAATGTTACTATTATTGATGCTTTAAATAAAAGAATTAATTTCTTAAATGAATTAGTTAAATATATAGGCATTGATAATGTATGTGCATATCATAAAAGAGCTGAAGAATATGCAAAAGAAAAAAGAGAGTCTTTTGATTATGTTACTGCAAGAGCTGTAGCAAGATTAAATGTATTAGCTGAATTATGCTTACCACTTGTTAAAGTTGGTGGTTGTTTTATTGCAATGAAAGGCGTTGGTGCTTCTGATGAATTAAAAGAGGCAAGTAACGCAATTAAAATATTAGGTGGAACTGTAATAGATAATATTCAAATTGAACTACCTTATGAAATGGGTAAAAGAGAAATTATTGTTATAAAAAAAGTAAAAGAGACTCCAGCAAAATATCCTAGAGATTTTAATAAGATAAAGGGGAGACCACTATAATGTATAAATTAGATGAAATTATAACAACTAAAAAGCCACATGTATGTGGTTCTAATTCATGGAAGGTTATAAGAATTGGTGCTGATATAAAAATTGAATGCCAGGGTTGCAAAAGGGTAATTATGTTAGCGTCATACGAGCTTGATAAAAAAATAAAAAAATAGCCAATTTTAAAGGATTTTTATTAGATAATAAAGGTCCTTTTTAATTTTAAAAAAAAGATTAAATAGTTGTTGACATTATTTTTTAAAAATGATATACTGAATAAGCGCTGACACAAAACGGAGCGTAATATATATTAATATGGTCAGGTAGCGAAGAGGCTAAACGCGGCAGACTGTAAATCTGCTCCTTA
>CAMOUB010000010.1 GCA_946626345.1 uncultured Caryophanales bacterium
CAAATACCTCTCTTGGGACTTTCACCCTAGACATATAACATGCCCGACATACTAAAAAAAGAGTGCCTAAGCACTCTTAATTTTTAACTATGATTTCCAACTATACTTGCGATTACTAATAATACTCTTAATAATTCAATATAGATATATGCTAAAGCTGACATAATACCAAGTGATACGCTCCATTCAGCATTTTTAGCTGCACCTAATTTTACAACCATTGCTGCTTCTGCAAAATTGAATGTTAGCATTATTACAGCATATAATAAATATATTGCATCAATTAATAATAATAACCATAAATATTGTGTTGTTTGAATTACTCCTGTCCAATACATTATAAATGTAAATAATGAAATAGATACTGCACCGAGTAATAAGCCTAGGCCAATTGCCATTAATTTATTACCTGCTTTAATTACTCCTGTAAAGAATAATAATAACATTATACCAAATATAATTAATGTTGCAATTACTGCTGTCATAGCTATTCCAGGTACTGCTAATTCAACAATTGCTGATATGAATCCTAATAAAAATCCCATCGCAAATGAATAAATTATTGAAAATGGCATTGCTAGTCTATAGCTTAATCTTCCAACTAGGGCAGATACTAACGCAGCTATTCCTGCAATAATTAATCCTGCAATTAATACTCCTATATTATTACCATCAAATACCTTAGGCACCGTAACTATAGTAGCTACTGCTGTTAGGACAGTTATAAGAAATAACAATGAAGTTTTAAGAGCTATACCTTTATATGATGCTTTATCAGATACATCATATGTGGCTGCTCCTGTTTCTATTTTAGAAAACAAAGGTGTAGGTCTCAAATAAAATCATCTCCTTATAAATTCATACATATTATAGCATTTTTTATTTCAAATGAAATATAATCACATAATATCACAAAATAAACCATTTAATCTAGAAATGCAAATAATCCTTCAGTAGCCTCTTTATCCTCATCAGGTAGGTCTCCAAAGGCTCTCATAATTTCAAATTCTTGGTATAAAGATTGATTTAATCTAGTTCTTCTTTTTACATCAGCCTTAGATGAGAATGCTCTATCCTCTCTATTTTTAACAATATCTAGGGCAACAGCCTCACCTAATTTATCAACAGCGATAAATGGTATTCTTAAATTACCATCTTCAATTGTGAAATTAACTGCATCACTTTTCATAATATCTACAGGTAAGAATTTAATACCACGTAAAGTCATTTCAAGTGCTATTTGTAATGCTGTATATAAATCATCATCTTTTGCAGTCTTTGATTCCATATTTTGGATTTCTTCCATTCTAGCTTTAATAGCCATAGGACCTCCAACATATGCATTTACATCATGGCCCTTAGCACGCTTAGATAGCCATGCACTATAGAATAATACAGGATAATATACCTTAAACCATGCAATTCTTAATGCCATTAATACATATGCTGTAGCATGAGCCTTAGGGAACATGTATTCAATTTTATCACATGACCAAATATACCATTCAGGAACATTGTTTTCTCTCATATAAGCTTGGAACTCAACCCATTGATCAGGTGCACCAACCTTTTTATTTTTACGAACGAATTCCATTATTTTAAATGATTTAGATGGATCTAGTCCCATTTTAATTAAATCAACCATAATATCGTCACGACAACCAATTGTTTGGCTAAATTCAATTTTACCAAATTGAGTTCTACCATTTACTAATTCCTGTGAGTTTGTTGCCCATACATTTGTACCATGTGATAGACCTGATATTTTAACTAATTCAGCAAATGTCTTAGGTGTTGTTTCAACAAGCATACCTTGAACGAATCTAGTACCAAATTCAGGTACACCAAAAGATGCAACCTTAGATCCTAAGGCCTCAGGAGTAAGACCGATTACTTGTGTTTCACTAAATAATCTATATAAATTTTGATCATCAATAGGAATATCTCTTGCTGATTCAAATGGGAATTCGCTTTGATGAGCATTAACATAATCCATTAAATATCTAATAATAGTAGGATCATCGTGTCCTAGTACGTCTAACTTTAATAAATTATTTTCAAATTTATGATAATCATAATGTGTTGTTCTCATTGGTACAGTATCATCATTTGCAGGATATTGTACTGGTGTAACATCATAGATATCAACATAATGAGGTACAACAACAACTCCACCAGGATGCTGTCCTGTAGAACGCTTAATACCAACTAAATATTGGCTTATTCTATCTATTTCAATATCTCTTAAATGCTTATTAGTTTTTTCAAGATATGCCTTTACATATCCATATGCATTCTTTTCAGCAATTGTACCTACAGTACCTGCTCTAAAGGCATTTTCATTTCCAAATACCTGGCGAATATATTCATGAGCAACTGGTTGATATTCACCACTAAAGTTTAAATCGATATCTGGTGTTTTATCAGCATCAAATCCTAAGAATGTTTCAAATGGAATATCATGTCCATCCTTAGATAATGGATTTCCACAAATAGGACATGTATTATTAGGTAAGTCATATCCTGATTCTGCTTTTCTTAATATCTCTTGGAATGGTAATTCATCATCTCTAATACCATATTTTTGGATTTCTTCTTCAGACATTTTAAATGTATGCCACTTACATTTTTTACATTTATAATGCGGCTTTAATGGATTAACCTCTGTTATATCCATCATTGTTGCGACTAAAGATGAACCAACTGAACCACGTGATCCTACTAGATATCCATCTGATAATGATTTTTGAACCATTAAATATGACATATAATAAACAGATGCATAACCACTCTTTCTAATACCTGTTAATTCTCTATCTAATCTATCAAGTACTATTCTTGATGGATTATCACCATAATTTTTCTTAACATTTTCATTGATAATTCTTGTAACCTCTTCATCAATAGATGCTACATGTAAGAATGAATCTTTAAATTCATCATCTCTTGGTGAAAACATTTCTTTATGGAATGCATTATATTTTTCAATTCCATCAGCTATTAAATTAGTATTTTCAATAACTATTTTATTAGCTAAATCCTTATCTAGGAAATCAAATTCCTTTAACATTTCATTAGTAGTTCTTAAATGACAAGATGGGCTTACACTATATCTTGCTAGATTATGAACTCCACCACCTACTTGTGGGCTTTGAATTAATATATCTCTATATTTCTTTAAATTAGGTCTTAAATAGTGACATGCAGATGTTGCAACTACAGTTTTGCCTAAAGAATCTGCAAGTCTTATAATCTTTTTAATAACCTCTTGGATATCAATTTCACCTGAAGGTAGTGAATCCCATAGATGCATATATGCTGATGGTGGTTGTACTTCTATATAATCACACATCTTCATTGCATCTAAACATTCTTCTTCACTTCTATTTAAGGCAAGCTCAAATACATCACCTTGATAATCACCTGAACCAACTAATATGCCCTCATGATATTTATCAATTACACTATGTAATAATCTTGCCTCACCATATAAATGATATGTTAGGGCATCAGATACTATTTTTAGTAAGTTCTTATAGCCTGCATGATTTTTAGCAAGTAGGTTAATTTGTGATGGGATAACATATTTATAATGTTCATTTAAATCTATTAAAGAATTAATATCTTGATAATTATTAACATTTCTTTTATATAGATCATTTAGCATAGCTATAAAGCATAAGGCTGTAACTCTTGTATCATCGATAGCTCTATGGTGCTGTTCTTGTTTAATTTTATAATATTTAGATAAAACCTTTAGGTTAAATGCTTTAACCTCTTTATTGTATCCTGCAAGTACTCTAAATAAATTTAGGGTATCAATAACAGGGAAATCTTCAATTTCAATATTTAGCTTTTTAGCTTTAGCATAAATCATGCCAACATCGAATTTAGCATTATGTGCTACTAATATAGAATCCTTAGAGAATTCTAAGAATTCAGGTAATACCTCTTCTATAGTTTTAGCATCTGCTACCATTTCATCTGTAATAGAAGTTAAGGATGTAATCTTTTCAGAAATATGACGCTTTGGATTAACAAATGCTTCATATTTTTCAATTATACCACCTTGATATACCTTACATGCAGCTATTTCAATAATTTCATCAAATTCTTGTGAGAAGCCTGTAGTTTCGATATCATATACTACATATGTTGCAGATCTTAAATCTATATCCTTTTTATTGAATGTAATAAAGAATCTATAATCATCAATATATGGTAATTCAACACCATAAATAGGTTTAAAATCAGGATATTTGCCTAAATCATGGTCAACCTCTGGTACTTCATATAAGCCTTGAGAATCAGTAAATGCCATTGCTTTCCATCCCCATTTAGAGGCTTGTTTTAAATAATCAGTTGCTTCAGTTAAGCCATCTAGAGTTGACATTTTAGTATGACAATTCAATTCAACTCTCTTTATAGGGGCATCATCTATGACCTCTTGTTCTTTATGCTTACCTAAAATTGTAACATTAGATGCATTTACAATAACCTGTCTCATAAATGAATCATATAAAACCTTACCTACAATTTTAACCTCAGAGCCTACAGCTAATTCTTCTTTATAGCATTGTTTTTCAACATCTGATTTTAACCATTTTAAAACTAATATAGAATCAGTTTCATCTGTAACCTTTAATAAACATTTTTCACTTGTATTATTCTTTGTTGGTTTAATTTCTTTATCAAATACATATCCTTCAAATAAAAATACATCAGAACCATTTTCATTTATATATCCTTGTAATTCCTCATGAGTAGATGGAATTGATTTAATAGGAGATACAAAATCAGGAGTATATTTTTTATAATTCTTTTTAGATTCTTGAATCATTTTATTAAATTTTTGAGCCTCATGAGCCTCTTGTTGCTGACGCTCTAATTCTTTCATTAGCTTATTATCTAATTCATTAATAGCCTCTGTTAAGCTTTTTGATTCATCTAATTCAGTATTTATTTCAACTAAAATACCATATTCAGCAAATGCATCCTTTATAGGATTTAATAATTCATCAATACCTTTTGCATCTACTGCAACAATAAATGATATTTTATTATCATCTATTTTACATTCTTCTGCATTTAATGATCTAAAGCTTGCAGATTTATTAGATAATTTATTTAATATATCAACTAAATATTCTTTTAATTCTAAAGGAGATAATGACTCATCAACATAGCCAATAGATATTGATGTATCTATATTAGCCTTTTCTTTTATAATATTATCAATTGTATTTTTTAATTCATTATATTTTTCTAAGCTTAAAGCGTGCTCTAATACAAAAGATACTATTAATTTTTTAGATATTTTTTTATATACTGCTTCATCTACTTTTATATCATTATTAGAATCTAAGATATTAGATGATTTAATTTTATCAATAATAGTCATTTGTTTACCTCCTTAACACAACAATTTTTCTAAATGAAATATATATATGAGCCATAGGCATCAATAAGGCAACATATTGTAACCATGTAGCCTTAAATATTAATTCAGCCATAATAAAAACAAAAAATATTAAGCTATCATATATTACTAATACTAATCTATGCTTAAATTTAATCATAGGATTAATAAACATTGAAAATATTATACCAACTACTATAACACCAAGGAATAAAAAGATAATATTACCTAAGCTTGAAAAGAATGTAGATAATGATACCTTATATGAGATAGTATCTAATATATTATTTAAAAATCCTTCAAAATTAATTCTTGCAAGGCCTTTATCATATTTAATATCACTAAAAGTAAAATCAGATGACTTTAAATCACTATATTTAATAGTTTCCTTTTGGTAGATCTTATAATAAATATCTACCTCTTCTTCCTTGAAATTTAACACAAGGCCATAATCATTATGGGCAAAATCACTTTTTAGAAAATATAAATATATTCCACTTCCTTTAATTTCAAATGTCTTACCTGTTAATTTATTATTACTATATTCTATATTTGATTCACCCTTTGAAGCTATAGCATATGATACATTTTCTGTAAATGAATAATCATAATATTTAACTTTAAATGAATATGCTAATAATATTGAAGCAGTTAGAATAAAAAAGCTTAAAGTCCATATAATAAGCTTATATGCTCTATCTGTTAAATATCTAGCTATCATTGTTGGATGAAATAAAATATTTGTAAGCTTATTCATAATAATCCCCTTAGTCGATATTGTTTTTATTATACAATAAAAAAACAATATTTTATAGTAAAAGAATAAATAATCTTTTAATTATTTTATTATTAAATTATAATATGCATGAGGTTGATATTATGAATTATTTTACAAGTGCAAAACCTTATAATTCTTTAAATGAATATTATAAACAAAAATATGGTAAAAAGGTTGCTAAAATATCATTGAATGCTAATTTTACATGTCCTAATAGAGATGGTAAAAAAGGATATGGTGGTTGTATTTATTGTTCTAAAGAATTATCTGGTGATTTTGCAGGAGATAAAAATAAAGAATTAAAGGATCAATTTATAGACATTAAAAATATAATAGATAAAAAATGGCCTAATTCATTATATATGCCATATTTCCAGGCAGGGTCTAATACCTATGCACCACTAGAATACCTAAAGGATATATATGAAAAATCTTTAAATTTTTCAGATAATATTATAGGAATATCTATTGCTACAAGAGGAGATTGTATTAATAAAAAAATAGCTGATTATTTAGGTGAATTAAATAAAAAAACTCATGTACAAGTAGAATTAGGATTACAATCAGCTAATGAAGCTACTTCTAATTTCATTAATAGAAAAATGACAAATGAGGAATTATTAATTGCAATTGAATTATTAAGAAAAAATAATATTGAGGTTGTATTACATATAATTAATGGTCTTCCTAATGAGTGTGAAGCTGATATGCTAAATACAATTGATTTTATAAATAAACTAGATATACAAGGTATTAAAATACATTCATTATTAGTCTTAAAGGATACAATATTATATGATATGTATAAAAAGAATCCATTTAAAATATTAACATTAGATGAGTATGTATCAATTACAGTTAAACAAATAACAAGATTAAGACCAGATATAATAATTCATAGGCTTGCAGCTGATGGTAATGTATTAGATTTAGTAGAGCCTAAATGGACTATTAAAAAAATGGTTGTAATGAATGAAATTGATAAAAAATTAAGAAATGAAAAATTATATCAAGGTATATATTATGAAAAAAAAGAGGTTTAATATAGTGAACCAATAAAATTGGACTCTATATAAGCCTCTTTTTTATATTTCCTTTAAAACTATATTTTTAACCCACTTCTTTTGTTTATATCTAAAATATCCTATTATTACTTTCATTAATTGTTCTACTTCAAATAATAAAAATACATATAATACATCTAATTTAAATACAAATGCACCAAGTGTACCTAATACAAGACCAACGCCCCATAGGCATCCAAGCTCCATTATCATACAGAATAATGTATCTCCACCACTTCTTAATATTCCTACAATCATTATTAAATTAAATGTTTTTAAAGGCATTAATATTGCATATGCAATACATACCTTTTTAATATCTAATATAACTGTTTCATTTGCTTTATAAATTCTAATATAAGGATCAATTAATAATACTAATATAACACCTAATATTAGAGATACTATAATACCTGCAATTAATAATTTTTTAGCTGTTTTTTGTGCGCCCTCTAAATCATTTGCACCAAGCTGGTTACCTACTATTACAGAGCATGCACAAGATATACCAAATAATAATGCATAAACTAAATCCTCAAGTGCTGTTGCGATAGTCATTGCTGCAACTACATCATCAGACATATGTCCATATATTACTGAATACATTGTTGTACCAAGACCCCAACCTAGTTCATTTATAATTACTGGTAGGGCAAATTTAATGTTTTTAGTAATAGTTGGCTTATCTATATGAACCATTTCTTTTATTTTTAATTTGACATCTCTTTTAGCAAATATTAAATAGAATAATACTAATAAAAATTCTACCACTCTTGCAATAATTGTACCAATTGCTGCACCATCAGCTAAAAGCTCTGGTGCTCCTAATTTACCAAAAATAAATATATAATTACATATTGCATTAATGAATACTGAAATTATAGTAAATAACATTGGTGCTTTTGTTTTATTAATACTTCTTAGCATCGCAGATGCTGCCATTGAAAAGGCAGTAAATATATAGCTTATAGATACTATCCTTAAATAAGGAGCACCAAGTTCTATTAATCTTTCACTATTTGTAAATATATGCATTAAGCTTGATGGTATTATTAATGCTGCAAGCGTAAATAATACACTTCCTAATAAAGATAGAGCCATCATAAATCCAAATGTTTTATTTAAATTAGTATCATCTCTTTTACCATAATATTGACTTAATAAAACAGATGAGCCTGATACTATTCCAAATATTAATAGATTTAATACAAAAAACACTTTATTTGCAAGTCCTACTGCTGATACATAATCATCACCTAAAGAACCAATCATAAAAGTATCTACCATATTTACGGCAGTATTTATTAAATTTTGAATTGAAACCGGAAGGCCAATCATTATAACCTTCTTCCAAAATTGCTTATTCATAAAACCTCTAAAAATAATGTGGTAATTATTACCACATTATTAATCATTCCATCCTTCATTTATTATAGAATATCTACCTTTAAATTTTAATTCATATATTTCTTCTGCTAAATAAGGCATTATAGGAAATATAGTTCTTATAAAGGTTAATATATTTAAATCAGATGGTATTTCTTTAATTACATATTGCATACTAAAATTTTTAATTAAAGTAACATAATCACTAAATCTACATTCATCTAATAGCTTTGTTGCTTTAGCTTTAAAATCAGAAAAATAATAATCTAATCTAGATGTATTATTATCTGTAGGTCTAGCTAATGCTTGCTTTAGATATTTAACAAATTTATCATAATCATCTAATTCATATTTATTATAAATAAATTTATCTTCTATATTAGATGATATAAAATATAATCTAATTGAATCAGCATAATATTCCTTTAATAATGAATTAAAATCAATAATATTATTATTACATCTATTAATTGTATTCATAAAATTATCATAGACACTAGGAAGTATTAAAATTTTTTTTGCAAGTTTAGGTAAGTCATATCCTAATTCCTTTTTTAATATATTATGAAATATTATAGGCATTAATAATTCATATATTATTTCATTTTCATTTACTATCATTAAATCAATAGGAAGCCATGATTTATAATCTTGCTTTGCCTGATCTGAAATCATTTCATAATCAGCATTAAATTCATCATATAAAATAGATATAAATGGTGCAATACCAATTGAGAATAAATTATTAATTGAACCATCAAGTGGTTCTCCTAATAAATCTACATTAGGATTTAATATAGGTCTAAATTGACTAGAGAAATTATAAGGTAAAAATTTCTTCAATGAATTTAATTTATATCCTGCTTTATCATATAAAAATGGATATAATGCACCAAATGTATCATATGATGATAAATTAATTTCTTTTTTATTAAATACTTGTTTTAGTGCTGCTTGATTAGATTTTAATAATGTATCTATTATGATTGCTTTAGCATTTTTTATATGCATTCCATTTAAAAATGATGAATTAATCATTTGCCCATTTGAATCTATTACATCAATTATAGAAAAACCAGCATTCATTGCAAATACCTTATCATCATTATTAATTGATGGTATTCCTATATAAAAGCCACAATTATGCGCTGTAGATATAAAAATAGGTATTTCTTCATATGTTAATGGATTAATTAAATTAGTACCACTATAGGCAAATGGTTCTTTACCATTTTCTAAATAATCATTTACACCATCTAATTCATCAGGTGCAATATAATCGAATACATTAACAAATTCAGGATTCATTAATACATAAGATATTCCACCTAGATATTCAGGATTTTCCATTTCTATTTCAATATTTTTACCAATTGTTGATTCAAAATTAATTGATAATATATCTTTTGGCTCTAATAAATTAATTAGTTTTTCTTTATATTTATTATCTATATCTAATTCATTAATATCTGATATTATTTGTTTAGAAAAATTATCAATTTTTAAAACAAAGCACTTTTCTTCTATTCTTGGTAAATCCATATCAGGATTATTTAGTGAATCATATATTTTATTATTATTTTCATCATAATAAACTATTGTATTTTTATATTCAATATAACCTCTTTCATATAGGTCAATAAATGATAATTGTAAATTAGATACATATTCATCATGTCTTGTATTAATTAATTTAAATTCATTAATACCTACACCAAGCTCTGATAATGTATCCTTATAAAGGTCAGATACCTTATCATCTAGGAGGTTATTATATCTTTTACTTTCAATGAAGCTTTTAGCACTTAGGGTATTAAATCCTACAGGCATTAAGACATTTTTATCTCTCATTCTTAGATATCTAGAATATATATCTGCCAAAATATATGGTCTTACATTACCATCTAAAAAGCCATAGTTATCACATCTAGTAAATGATGAAAAAACATATGATTTATCTTTTAATCTATCATTTTCTACTATAAATGATCTATTATCTAACCATTTTTGATACCAGGCACCTCTACCCATAGGTTTAATCCCCCTTTCTTAAAATTAAAGGGGTTACCCAAAAGTAACCCCCTAAATAATTTTTTTTACTTAATTAATGATTGAACATATTCAACAAGGTTGCCTACAGTTTGAATAGCCTCAGCATTATCTTCTTCAATTGTAATACCAAAAGTATCTTCTAAATCCATAATGATTTGTACAGCATCAATACTATCAGCACCTAAATCTTCTTTTAACTTAGCATCCATTGTAACTTTTTCTGGTGCACAATTGATTTCATCAATGATTATTGCTTTGATTTTTTCAAATATTTCTTGCATATCTG
Organism: uncultured Caryophanales bacterium; assembly: GCA_946626345.1. Taxonomy (GTDB): domain Bacteria; phylum Bacillota_I; class Bacilli_A; order Acholeplasmatales; family Anaeroplasmataceae; genus Anaeroplasma. The sequence goes on from CAMOUB010000010.1 coordinate 10,986, forward strand.
AAACCTCCTCATTTCAAAAATATTATATCAAAAATAACTATTATTATCAATATTAATCAATAATTCTAGCATAAAATAAAATCTCAGATAAATGCTCTAAAAGCTCCTCTCCCAAAATAGGTTCTGTCACTATTATTTTATCTAAATTCTTTTCTGCTATCTTCCTAAAATAATCATTCATTACCTTAGGTCTAATTAAATATTTAGACAATATATGTCTATTACCATTACATATATATGAATTTCTTGGCATAAATTTTTGTCTATAATCAGATAATACTAATCTAATATCAGATATTATTTCATTAGCTGATATTAATATATTAGATTTAGAACAAAATGTTTTTGAATCTATATATTCTCCATAATATCTAACTGCAGACAATCTATTTTCTACATTAGCAAATAGATCATTAGATTTAATTAATACAGGCTCAATCATTGCGTTTACTCTAGATTGATTTAATAATGCTTCACCCATATATTTTATTTTATAACCTAATAAATTAGCTACTAAAATAAAATCATCAGTTATAGTTTTAATACTATATGTATATATCTCATCTACATTAATAGTTGTATCAAATGAAATCATAGAAATAATTGCTAATTTATCTTTAGCATTTTTTTCTAGTTCTTCTATATTTTTATCTAAAGATGCAATATTTTTAGCATCATCAAAAGATAAATTATCTTTAGTCATTAATGATAATAAATTATTTATATCATCATCTAATATTGCATTTATTCTTTTTATTTCATTATATGATGTATCTGATAATAAAGAATAAATTACATTTGTAGGTAATACACTACCACTAAATAATAATTTAACATGCATATCAATTGCTATAGCCTCTAATTCTACATAATGCTTAGCTATTAGATTTGATGATATAGTTATTACATGCTTAGATGAATAAAGGGCCATTTTTACATATTCAAATGAATCAACATTTTCTAATGTATCTATGATTAAATCTATGCTTGTATCATTTAATATATCTGAATAATTATTAGTAGCGATTTGAGGTAATAATTGTATATTATTATCTGTTATGAAAATATAGGAAATATTTATGTCATAATTTCTATATATTAAAGATTTTTTAGCTGTTAAAATTTCAAATACTTTTCTCCCTAAACTTTGAAATCCTAATATAGCAATATTCATTTTTATTCCACCGCTAATAATAATACATCAATAACGTTCTTTCCATTCTTTAAATCTGATACGAAATTTTGAATAGAAATATCCATATTGCCAATTGAAACAGTTAATGTTACAAAGGCAATATTATGAATAGGTACCTCTTGATTAATTGCTAAAACATTAGCGTTTTTAGCAGCTACATCATTTAAGATATTAGATAGAACACCTGGTTCATCAACTAATTTTAAGGATAAAATTATTCTTTTTCCAACCTTCATTGATGGTCTATTAACAAAATCCTTATACTTATAAAATGTAGATCTAGATAATCCTACTTGCTTACAAGCATCAGAAATATTAGTACCAAGACTAATTATTTCTTTTATTTGGATTACCTTTTCGAAATAATCAGGTAATACCTTTTTATGTATTACATAATAATCATCACTCATTTTATACCTCCCCCAATTACATATTTTTAATTTCTACTTTTTTCCCAACTTTTAATTCTTTATATTCTAATCCTAATTTTTCTAATCCATTTTTAAAATTAGCAATATCTTTTTCTTCATTCGTTTTTTCATTATATATGGCAATCATTGTAGATCCTGAACCTGATATAGCGAATGCTAAATTATATTTATTAGCTAATTCTTTTACATCATTATAATCCTTGATTAATTTTCCTCTATATGGTTCATGAAGTGTATCATGGAATAAATCAATTAATTTTTCTACATTACCACTATAAAAGGCTCTAGGTAAGTTTATAATTCTAGATAAATTTACATTAATAGATTTATAATCAAGCTCTTTTGGTAATACCTTTCTAGCATCTTCTGTTTTTAATTCATAGCTTGGAATTATAGTTATAAATTTTAAATCTTTATTAATGCTATATTTTTCATGTTTATAACCGTTATCGGTTTTATATGATGCAATTAAATCACCATATATTGCAGGTGCGACATTATCAGGGTGTCCTTCCATTTTAGCACATAAATCAAAACAATATCTTTTTGTCTTATTTTTACCAGATATTTTATTTGCAGCAAATATACCTGCAACAATTAAGCTTGATGATGAACCAAGTCCTCTAGATACAGGAATATCACCTCCAAAGCCAATTCTAACTGGAATTGGTGCTTCTTTTATATTTTCAAAAAAGAATTTATATGCTTGGCATACTAAATTTGTTTCTTCAGAAGAAAATTCATCTTTAAATCCAGAAAATTCAAATCTATCACTTTTTTCAAAATAGAATGTATTATATAAATCTAAGGCTAAGCCTAATACATCAAATCCTACACATACATTTGCAGATGTAGCAGCAACTTTTACTTGAAGCATTTTATCACATCCTCAACATATTTAACAGAATCTTCTAATTTAACAATTGTTCTTTTAACAGGAGGATAATTTAATACCTTTGGTATTTCTATATCAAATTTATTGCTTAAAACATTAATTGATTTCATCGCATCATCTTCTTTAATATTAAATGCCTCTAATACTGATTGAGGGAATTTAAATGGAGATGCAGTTGAAACAATTACAGTTACAGCATTATCTTTAGTTTCCTTTTCATATAGCTTATATGCATTATAGGCAACAGCTGTATGTGGATCAATTAAATATTTGTAATTATTATATACTTCTTTAATTACATCTAATGTCTTAGCTTCATCTGTTGAATAAGCATAGAAATAATCAAATGGATTTTTGAAGTCATAACATCCATTATTCTTTAATGATTCCATTAATTCCTTTGTCTTTAATTCACTATTAGTACCATAATATAAAAATCTTTCTAAATTAGATGATATTAATATATCCATTGATGGTGAATTAGTCTTAAAGAATGGTCTATTCTTATCATATTTACCATTAATAAAGAAATCTGTTAATACACTATTTTTGTTAGATGCACAAATTAAATTCTTAATAGGTAGACCTAAAGATTTTGCATAGAATCCAGCAAATATATTACCAAAATTTCCTGTAGGTACATCAAAATTAATCTTATCGCCATCTTTAATGATGTTATTTTTAACTAAATAAATATAGCTATAAAAATAATATACGATTTGTGGTGCTAATCTTGCGATATTAATTGAATTAGCACTTGATAATGATAAATCCTTATGATCAGCAAAGAATTTCTTTACAAAATTTTGACAATCATCAAAATTACCTTCAATTGCTAAAACCTTTGAGTTCTTACCAATGAATGAGCACATTTGTGCCTCTTGTACTGGTGATACTCCTCCATTAGGGTATAATACAACAATTGAAATACCAGGAATAGATTTAAATCCATTTAAGGCAGCTCCACCAGTATCTCCTGATGTTGCAGTTAAAATTGTAATATTTTTCTCATATCCAAGCTTTTCTTTTGATAACTTCATTAATCTTGGTAATACAACTAAAGCTAAATCCTTAAAAGCAAGTGTTGGTCCATGGAATAATTCTAAGAAATATGAATTATCACATCCCTTTAGCTTTACTACCTCTTTAGTATCAAAAGATGAATAAGCATCATCTATTTCTCTTTTTATATCCTTATAATCAAACTCAGGGAAAAATGCATTTAAGATTTTTGCAGCCATTGTTTGATAATCATCATTCAATAAATCCTTATAATTGATTTTAGGTAACTTATCTATTACATATAAGCCTCCATCTGATGCTAAACCATTTAATATTGCCTCAGGTGATGAAACTAATTTATTTCCTCTAGTACTATGAAACATAATGACCCCTCCTAAAAAATAAATTACACATATTATAATATGTTTTTATAAAATATACAAGTGTTTTTTTAGTAAAAACAAGAATAAATCTTTTATATTATATATAAAAAAAAGAATATGGGAATGCCATATTCTTATAATATTATTCAGCCTTTAAAGGATATTTTGCAACTGCATATTCAAATATTAATGTAATATCAAATACCTTATCTGATTCTTTTAATTTAAATTGTGTATAGTTTGAATCATCAATTTTTGTAATACTTGTATTATATTTAATCTTACCTGATTCATACATTACACAAATAACATTATTACCCATTTCTGAAATATCAATTGATAAATTTTGTTTAATTTCTTTCTTTTTAGATAATGAAGTAAAATCAGTAGTTGTTAAGAAATATACCTTACCTTCATAATTTTTAGCATCTGCAGCATATTGAATTGCTGTAACATCACTAACTGCAGCAGTTTCACTTGAATTTCCTACGAATAATGCAAATGTATTTTTAGATTCATTTTTTAATAATTCTTCTACCTCAGATACTGTTACTGATTTAAATACATTCTTTTGTTCTATTGTAGCTCCTGCCTTATGCCATTCTGAATAAAAAGTCTTTTTAGTACAAGATGATAATGTAAATAAACTAACTAATATTAACATAAACGCACTAAAGCCTGCGATAATTTTTTTCATAATAATCCTCCTAAAAAAGTCATTATTTATTATATACGTTATTATAATCTTTTTCAAGATTAATCTTCTTTGGGAATCAAATATTCACCTCTATAATTTGAAAATGAATCATCAGGATATTTTTCATATTTTTTAGACTCTATAGTCTTTTCTGCCTTATAGAAATACATTGAATTTAAATCCCAACAAATTATTTCATCAATTCCATCACCATCAATATCATATACCTCTTGGCATAATGTTGGGTGATTATCAGATGGAAATTCTACTACTGTGTCTAATTCATAATCAATTAAACCACCATCTATTCCTGCGTGAGTTAGGGCTAATATATGACATCCATCATAATTTATAGGTGATATTATAGCACCTTGAGATTCCATTTCAGTTATCTTTTTCAATTCACCCTTTGAATCATAAATACCTAAAATACCAAAGCTTCCCCAAAAGGCTGTTGCCATTATCCATAAATCTTTTGTATTTGGGTTATATGGGGCAACTGATATTCTTTGGGCATGACCTATTTCATTATGCTTAAAGAGTGTACCATCATTATTAATGATATTTAGTCCTTCATTACCTGATGCTAAAATGAATTTATATCCATCTTCTTCATTTAATTTAGCATAAATAATTTCATCTGTATGATCACTATTCATTTCTAGGTCAAATATCATTTTTCCATCATGGTCAATTAAATCATATCCTACAAACATTTCATCATGATTATCATTATCATAATCAAATATATATGGGAAATGTCCTGTATTTTTATTATGATATCTAAATAATAAATTCATATCATAATCATAAGCAAATACATTTTGATATCTATCCTTAATTATAAAATCACCCTTGTAACCTTGACCTTTAAAATCAGCAACTCTAATCGCGTCTACATTTAATCTATAAAATGGATGATTTTTAACTAGTGGATCACCATCTACTATAGGTGAATTCATAGCTTTAACTAATTTTCCTGTTAATAGGTCAATTATTCTTATTTCAAAATCTCTAAAATATATTAATTCTAATTTACCATCATTATTTATATCTGCAATTTGAAAAGGTAGATCACAAGATATTAATGTATTATCAATTGAATTATTAGGCTCACCAATAGTCCATAATACATTACCACTATAATCAAACGCAGTTAAAGATGAGATTCTTGCAAAAGAATCTCTCATAAATCTCTTTTGGTGCTGTGCTAAAACAAATATAGGACCATTTTTAGTTCTTGCGATTCTAAGCTGTCTACCTGACCCAAAATTTTTAAGATCTATTTTATTTATTAATTTTAATTTAGGATAATATTTTTTCTTTTCTTCTAATTTCTTTAATAATAGTTTTTCTTCCTTTAGATGATCTTTATATTCAAAATCAGTCATATATAATTTTAAATTAGAATATCTACATAAGCATTTAGATATTAGTGCTACTTTAGATGGAATCTTAAATTCTATTTTAGCCTTTAATACCATCTTATTATCTAAATACACATAAACCATATTACCAACAGATATTTTAAATGAATATGTTTTTAAATCTGATACACTAAAATTATATGATGCAATAATATCTATATTTTCATTATCTCTTTTAAAGATACTTATTCCATCTTTATTAATGCCAACTCCATAATATAATCTAGATGTAATATAAGATATTGCAACACCTGCAAAATCTAAATTAAGTTCAAAAAGCCTGATTTCAAAATCAAGGCCATATGTACAATATAATTTTTGTTTATGTGTTAATGTTGCGTATACATTTTTAAACGCATCATGACTTATATTTCCTCTATTTTGTTCTAAATATCTATTACCATTATCTTCAACAATTAACCAAGAACCATCTGCAGTTCTCCATTGATGAACATCTATAGGATCATAAAATCCGCCAAAATATCCATCATATTCGATATGATGATATTCACCAAGTGCTGTATGAAATTTATCATATGGTAATTCATTTAGTGGAAAATCCTTAAAATTTTCATCAATTAAATACTTCATTAAAATTCATCCCTTAAATTATTTATATCATCTATTATTTTTACACCAGATGTTTTTAATACATTTTCTGATTGGTGTCCTGATTTAACTAATATACATCTCATATTAGCCTTTTTAGCTACTTCATAATCATGTAGTGTATCACCAACAAAGATTGATTCATTAACATTAATATTATTTTCTTTAATAAAATTAATGAATATTTCTTCTTTAGATGATGCATATATATCATTTATTCCAATTATATTATCAAAATATCTTGTTAGACCAAAAAACAAGCATTGCTCATTTAATATATTTTGTTTAGATGCAGATAATATATAAGTTTTACATCCCATATCTCTTAAAAATTTTAATGTAGGCTTAACACCTTTAATTAAGCTACATTTTTTATAATCATAAATGTATCTATTCATAAATTTATGGGCAAGGCTTGGAAATGATTCAATTTCAAAATCCAAACCTGCCTTAGTATAATAATCTATAATTGGAAATGTAAATATCTCTTTATATACATTTTTGGGAATTAAAGGCTTATTTTGGTCATTTAGCATTCTATTTAACAAATCAATACATAAATCTAGGTCATCTAAAATTGTGCCATTAAAATCTAAAAATACATTTTTAATCATAAATATCTATCATCTTTACTAATTCTTCTTTTATTTCATCCTTTAACCAGCTAGGTTCTATTACCTTACATTTATTACCAAATGACATAACAAATGATTTAATCATATCCTTATTTTGCATATCACATGATAATTTTAAATGGTTATCATCTATTATTTCTATTTCTTGATTTTTACCATATATTCTCTCACTTATATATACATTTAGGTCACTAAATTCTAATACAACATGATAGAATTCACCATTTTTCATTCCAAATGAATCTAAATATTCATTTTCATTAAAATCCATTTTTGTAAAATGGCTTTTTCTTTTATAAATAGATTCCATTCTATTTAATTTAAAATAAGAAAAATCTAATCTATCTTCATCATATGCTAAAACAAAATATCCACCATTATAATTAAATAGCTTATATGGATGTATTATATGTCTTTTAGAAACATTTTTAGCTGATTTATATAACAATTCACATTTATATTGATCCTCAATAGAATCAGCAATTGTTTGATATCTATCCATTAATTCTCTTTTATCTATAGCGTATGGATATTTTTCTATCACAACTAATGGTGATAGGTCATCCTTATAGCTTTTAGATGCTAAAAATTTATTAGTTGCAGATCTAAAATCATCAATTAATGGATATTCATTATCCTTTAAAAATATAATTGCCTCATCTATAGCCATTTTCTCATCACTAGATAAATTAGCCTGTGGTAATGTAAAATGATTTAGCATTCTATATCCACCAGTTAATCCTCTTTTTGATTCAACAAAATAGCCTGCATCCTCTATCTCTTTAATATACTCCCTAATGTTTCTTTTATTAATTCCAAGTATCTCAGCTAATTCATCTGTTGAAATATAATCATTCTTAGATGATAATATTTGAATTAGCTTAATGCTTGCTGAAGTCTTCCCCATTTATAATCACATCCCATACATTTTTTATTTTATCATTTATTAAAATTCGTTTCAATATTGTTATGTTATTAGAAATAACATATAATAGAACTGGTATCATAAAATTATTAAATTTGAAAGAGGAATATAGTACCATGGAAATAAGATTAGAGGGTAAAGGTAAAAAATATATCGAGCTATATCAAAAAATAGTTGATATGATTAATGATAATACACTTAAGCCAAATGAAAAGCTTCCATCAAAAAGAGATTTAGCCCTAGATTTGAACTTAAGTATTAATACTATAATTACATCATATAATATGTTACTTGATGAAGGATATATCTATTCTATTGAAAAGAAAGGCTATTATGTAACTAAACAACCAATAATGGTTAAAAAGCCTAAAGAAATAATAAATAAGGAATCTATTATTAAAGATGATTATATTTATGATTTTACTACATCTAAAATTGAAGCATTCTCTAAATTTAATTGGATTAAAACATTAAAACAAATTACTGATTCTACTAATTATTTAAATAAAACTGATTCCTTTGGCTTAGTAAGCCTAAGAGATGAAATTAGAATGCATCTAAAAGAAAATAGAGGTATTAATACATCTATAGATAATATTATTATTTGTAATGGCTTAGATATATTTGAGCGTATATTAAATTTATTAGATATTAATGATTTAATATTAGAAAATCCAGGATATCATAAGCTTGCTAAATTAAATATAAATAAAAAAATATCATATCAAGCTCTAGATGATGAAGGTATATTAATACCAAATAAAAGAGCTATATTATATACTACTCCTTTTAGCCAATTTCCAACTGGTATAAAAATGTCTATTAAGAGAAAAAAAGAATTAATCAATTATTGTAACAATACTAAAAGTATAATAATTGAAGATGATTTTGATTCTGAATTTAGAATTAATGGTCAAAGATCAATATCACTTTATTCCTTAGATAATGATAAGGTTATATTTTTCTCATCATTTACTACTACTATGTATCCTGGGCTTCGTATAGCTTATGTAATATTACCTGATAGATTATTAAATATTTATAAAGAAAAATATATAAGCTATTCCCCTTTTCCTACTTTAGAGCAATTAGCATTAAAAGAATTTATTAAATCAGGCTTTTATGCATCACATATTAATAGAATGAAAAAAACATATATTAAAAAAAGACAATTAATCATTAAATTATTAAAGGATATTGATTTTATAGAAATAGATGATAAAAAATCATATTTATCTATTCCTATAAAAATTAAAACTAATATGTCTGATAATGAAATTAAAAATATATTAAAGCAAAATAAAATTAAAGCATTTTTATTATCAGATTATGATATCTATAATAAAGATTCTAAAACTATCATATTAGGCTATAGCGCAATCGAATATGATAAGATTTTAGATGGAATTAATTTATTAGTTGAATCATTAAAAAAATAGCGAGTTCTCGCTATTTTTTAATAATAATTAATCTTCTTAGAATTATTATAAATAGATTCATAAATATTATCTTTAGGATCTATATTTGCTAATATACATATTTCATCATGACATCTATTTATTAGATCTATTTTTCTTTTATCCTTTTCTAATTCATTATTTATAAATATAGGATTTCCTATTTTTAAAGTTAATGAAGCAGGTACTTTAAATAGCTTTCTTATAAAACCTGGCTTTCTATATGAAAAAGCTAAAGGAATTATAGGCTTATTAGCCTTAATTGCGATATCAGCAAAGCCCATTTTAAATGGTCTTATTGGATAATAATATTCCCACATTGAGCCCTCAGGATAAATATGAAGCCAGTTTTTTTCATCTAATAATTTATATAAAGACCTATAAAATGCTTTTTGTCCTGATAAATTATTAGGTATAGGTATACCTCCTACAAGTCTTGCTAGATTTCCACTTTCTCCATTGATGTTTTTATCCCAAACTATAGTATATGGTTTAATTGGTCTTATTGCTTTCATAATTGAGATATAGTCCCACATATGTATATGATTTGAAATAGATATAACACCAGATTTAATTAATTCTTTATTCTTTTTTAATATATCCTTACCTTCTATTTTTAATCCCATTTTAATTCTAGAAAAAGGAAATACAATTAGATTTAATAAAAATCTAACAAAAAATCTTTTAAATTTAAATCCTTTAGAATTATCTATATATGGATATTTGTCATCAAAGATTATGCCTCTATCCTTTTTTACTACTAGATAGTGTTCTGCTGTATAAGTAGGATATGGATATTTATTTGTTTTAGGATCAAATGGCATAATACCTCCATTAATTAAATATTTCTATTCATATATTTTGATATAAATTCATAGAAAAATAATAATTTCTTCTTTATTACTTTATCTAATCCAAGATATGCTTCTTTACTAATTCCTGATTCATCTAATAATTTTATTAATGATTTATCAAATGTATCATATGATAATGAATTATTATCATTATTACTATTATAACAATGCATTTCATAATCTAGCTTCGCAATAAAATCTACAGTTATTGTTGGCCATAATCCATTTGTCTTTTTCATACATTTTTCAATAAATTTAATTAAAATAGTGTCATCTTTATTTTTAAATGCTATATATTTATCATCGATTTCATCTCGTTTAATCTTATAAACCTTATTGTAAATGAAACAAGCAGCAAAATATGATAAATAAATATCATGAGCCATTCTATTTCCAATTAATATTCTTCTTCTTTGAAAATATTTTTTCATTTCTAAAGCGTATGAATCAATTTCATTATTAGTTAATTTAATATCTTTAGATTCACAATAATTTTCAATATATTCTTTAAATAATTCATAACAATCTTTATTAATTCCATTAGAAATATCATATGCGTATTCAAGTAAGATATCATCTAATGTTATTCCAAGCTTTTTAAAATTAGCATCTTTATTAAATGAATTATTTCTTTCTTCCTCTAATGAATCAATCATTATTTTCTTTGATTTATCTAACAATTCATATATATGTAAAACAGGCTCTTTAGTTACAAAATAAATGAAAATTAAATTTGATAATAGTAATGGATTATTTATTATATCATCATTGATTGAAGATAATGAATTTATAAAATAATCCTTTGAAGGCATATCCTTTATATTATTGCCTTGTCTTTCAAAGATATTATCATATAATTGAATAATTTCTTTATTATTCATTTTTCTTAGTTCTAATGGTAATACATCTTTATTTATTATTTTAGATATATATTCTGAATCAGAAAAATTTCTAGATGTATAAATAAAATATATTTTTTTCTCTAAATATTTAGACATGAATTTATGAACATAATCAATAACTTTATTCTTTTCATCATTTATTTCATCTAAAGCATCAATGACTATATAGAAATTAATATTTTCATTATCAAATAAATAAACTATATCTTCTTTTTCTAATCTATCACATTTAAATAAATTAATTGATATTTCATATATTAAATCAATTAGATCATTTGATTTAGATAAATTCTCTTTTATTAATGAACATGGTAAATAATAAAATAAATTATTATTATCAGACATATTTCTAATCATATTCTTTAAAAATAAGCTCTTACCTGTACCACCTTCACCATATATTAATAAATGTTTTGATAATTTTAATATATCCTTTTCATTGTATTCTTTATCATTGTTATCATATAAAACTCTTTCAACATATCCTTTATCATATGTTAATGATGGTTTATATTGTGATATTTGGCTATCACTTGAGGCCATTACCTGGCTTAATGAAATTGAAAATACATCAAATTCTTTTTTAATTGCATTTCTATAGTTAATAATTTGTTGATTTCTTAAAATATTATTAATATATGTTAATGTATTACTAAACGTATTATCTTCTATTCTAAACACCATTGATAATGGCTTTAATTCATTAAAAATCTTATCTTGTGAATTTAAATATTTTATTACATCAAACGTAATATTTCCATTTTCATCCTTAGAATCTATTACATATATTTTTACAATTTCGTCAGATAAATCTGGATTAGATTTTATTTTATTAAAAATCTTAGATACTTCAGTTGGCATATATTCGCTATCAAATGAAGATTTAGATAAAATAATCAAATAAGATGATGCCCTATTTATAGCTTCTTCAATAGATTTATTTAAATTACCACTACATTTAGTATCACTTTCCCAAACATTAATACCATTTTCTTCTAAATAATCTCTAAATTTATTCTTTAAATCAAAATCATTATGATTCCAGCTAATAAATGTATCAATTATATCTGGGATTTTTAATTCATTACTAGAATTAGAATTCATTTTTTCTTCTAATTCTTCTATATCATTCTTACATTCTGTATATCCGTTATCATAAGCTTTTTTATACCAATATAAGGCTTTTTCCAGATTTTTCTCTATACCATAGCCGTTTTCATAGCATATGGCAAGACTATATTGCGCATTAGCATAATCCTGTTCGGCTGATTTCATCCACCATTTTAATGCTTCTTCTTTGTTTGCTTCTGTACCATCGCCTTTATAATAACATACACCAAGATTAAATTGAGCTTTTACGTGTCCTTGTTCTGCTGACTTTTTATACCATTTGAAAGCTTCTTCTTTATTTACTTCTACGCCTTCCCCTTTTTTATAACATACACCAAGATTATATTGAGCCTTTGCATGGCCTTGTTCGGCTGCCTTTTTATACAATTTAAAGGCTTCTTCTTTATTTGATTCTACGCCTTCACCTTTTGCATAACACAAAGCTAGATTATATTGAGCTTTTACGCGTCCTTGTTCGGCTGCCTTTTTATACCATTTAAAAGCTTCTTCTTTATTTGATTCTACTCCGTATCCATTAGCAAAAAATACACCAAGATTATATTGAGCTTTCGCATTACCTTCTTTCGCGAAGTGCTCATAAATACTAAATGATTCTTTTAAATCTTTTTTTGCTCCATATCCTTTATAGTAACAATATGCCAAAAATAATTCACAATAATAATCATCTTTATGTTCTATTAAATAATTTATCATTTCTTCATGACTAAAATCAGAAGAAAATTCAATTATTGAATAATCATTGCTATCATCTTTTATGTAATTTAATAACTCGGATAAATTTTTTATCAACATAATATTGTTCTCCCTTTTTAATATGTAAAAACCACGTTTATTTAATTATACAATATTTTTAAAATTTTTACTTTAGAATATATAAAAAAAGAAAGGATATTTTAAATTAATAACCTTTCTAAATTTTAAAACTATTACTTTAATTGCTCTAGTATATTATTACAAGCTTTTAATTCTTCTTTTAATTCCTTTTTTTCTTCCCCTGATGATGAAGGAATAGCTTCATCATTAAGATAATCAATTTCTTGAATCAATAAGCTCTTTAATACAACGATTTCTTCTTCATTTAAATTAATTGTTTTCATATAGGTTCCTCCTAATTTATATTATTATTTTATCATATTTTTAAATTAATAAAAATGAAAAAAAGTTAGTAAACTCTTTTCATATTTATGTCTACTAACTTTTTAAAATCAGTTATTATTCATTTAATAATACTACATCACCATATGAAGCGCCTTTAGCAAATTTAGCATCAGCTATTTCTAATTTTACATATTTTGAACCTGCACTAACAGTTTCAACACTTGTAGAATACCAAATAATATTTGAAATTGTACCTGTATATTCAGTTCCATCTTGCTTATAAATTGTAATACTATCGCCTACACTAAATGATTTCTTAATTGGTCCATCACTACCTACAAGTGAATAATCTGAATGTTTTTCATTAACAGATCTAAAATCTGTAACATATAAATCATATGAGGCATCATTAATTTCTTCCCAGCAACAATAAATTGTTGAAGCTGTATAATCACTTGCCTTAGATGCACTTACTTCTTCCATATTACCATTAGGTACACTATATCCTATGAAATTATATCCATTTCTTTCAAATGGTGGTAAAACATCTTTTAATATTGCATCTTTATTTACAAAAATCCTCTTATAATTAACAATTTTATTATCTATATCATATCCTGAAATTGGGCCATTATTTAAGCATACTGTAATAGGTACTTGATTATTCACTACATCTTCTATTTGTTCTGTTGTTCTTGCAATAATCTTACCTGTTGCAACAGTTCTTCCGCCTTCTCTAATAGCGATTTCTTGTCCAACATAAACAGGACAAGTAACAACTAGATCCATTTGACAAATTGCAGAATCACCTGGGTTAATTGTAGTAATTGGATTCATATGTAAGTCATATGCACTCTTAAGTTCAATTGTTGCATCCACTACTTCATAGAACATTTGAGGTCTATATCCAATAGAAACTGGATTAGTTTTTCCACCTTGTTCTTTTGGTATAAAGTCTAAATCAAGTAAAAGATTTTTACTCATGATAATTTTACCTTTTGATGCCATTAGGCAGCCTACTTTTACATCTTCTTGGTTAATGCCTTCTACTAATAATCCAACATTATCGCCTGCTTGACAACTTTCTAATTGTTTCTTAAACATTTCAATTCCATTAATTTTTATATTGACAATATTTCCATTTTTATCACTAATAGAAACTTCATCTCCAAGATTTAAAACGCCTGATTTAACTTTACCAGTTAAAACTAATCCTCTACCTTGTATAGTGAATGAATCATCTATATACATTGCAAAAATAGTTTCTTTTTTAATTTTTTCTTCAGTAGTTAAATCATCATTTTCAATACATTTATTAATAATCTTTCCATCATATTCTAAAGTTGGTTCAACAACTGTCTTTTTAAATGTATAGAATAATGGGTATAATTCAATATTGTCATCTACTATATCAAAAACATCAATAAGATATTCTTCATCTAAAGAATATTCAACACTTGGTGATCCATCACCATATTCGTAAGGAACTGATGTCCATCCATATAATATGTAATCTCCATATGAAATTGCATCTGCGCTTGGTAATGTAAAAAGCTCACCATATCTTGATTTATATAAATCATCGTCTTCATATAATGAATCTAATAAATCTTCAGCACCTTCAATTGGACAAATATATGTAAATGTTACTTGATTTCCTTGCCATATAGCATATAATTGTGTTTCATAATCAATTGTTATTTGCTCTTTTGGTTCATATTCAGGATCATCAGAATATGGATCTTCTGACCAACCAATTAAAGTATAATTCTCTCTATAGAATTCATCACTTTCATCAGGTAATGTAAATGTATTGCCTGAAACACGTGTAGCAGATGCTTCACCAGTTCCATCGTTAGCATCTAATAAAAGATCATATTGTTCTTGAGTTCCTGATTCAAGTTCAAATACAGCAACTACATCAATATTATCATCTACTGTGATTTTTATAGTAGGATCTGTTGAATAGAATTCATCATTAACATACCAGCCTGCAAATACATAACCAGTATCAGCAGTTGCAGTTAATGTTGCTACTTCATTCTTGCTATATTCTCCATCTCCTGTAACTGTACCATTTCCATCGATATCAGCATATACACTAAATTTCTTTCCTTCAGTTTTAATTTCAGGCTTTGTAACTACAGTCTCGCCTATTTTAGAGAATGAATATGATGATTCATATACGATTGATGAATATGCGTTTTCATCAGTAAAAACAGTCTCTGATGGGTCAAATTGGTTTTCTTTCATATCACAATTAAATGATACTATTTGATTATCTTCAAATTTAATTACAACATTAGAAAATTCTCTAACTACAATACATTCACCATTATCATATTTATTTGAAACAACCTTAGTTGATTTATATGACTTAGTTGCTTCATCAAAAGTAAAAGATGAAAAATCAAATTGAGCTAAATATACGTTATTTAATAATTCATCTACTGTAAAAGAAAATTTTCCAGGTGTAAACCAATCACCTTTACCTTCTTTTACATATACATTTGCTCTACCTGGTTCTGTAATTTCAAATAAATAATTATATCCTCTAGTATAATCAGTAAATAATAAATTTTTCTTATCTAATTCAACTTTTAATTTAAACTCATCTATTGCTTTTTTAGTTAATCTTTTATTAGTTATATCTATTGTTACATTCAAATTTGAAATAATATCAAAAGAATCTAACTTAAAGAAACTATTAAATAATTCTTTAGATACCTTATATTTAGCAAATTCATCTTCTTCTTTTGTAGATATTATAATATCTTCTGTAGTTTTAGGTGTTGTATCGGTAGTAGATACATCTACAGTATTAGAAGTATTTGTTGGTTCATCTTTAGTTGTAGTTTTATTTTGTTTACCAGCACAAGATGCTAAACCAATTACCCCCGCTGCTAATAATAACGCAATTGATAATTTTTTTAATTTCATTTTATATCTCCCCTTCATCATCAAAATACATTAATAGCATATCATATTAAAATTTTAAATCTATCAGCCAAACGGATGATTTTATATTTATCTTCTACAAAAAACAAGGCATCTATTTTAGATACCTTGTCATTTTTAAAGTGGCTGTGAATAAGATAGTTGTATTCGAACCGATTATTCTAATAGATAATTAATCAACATTCCCTAATGAAATATTAATTCATCATTATTTAATATTTCATTTATTAAATCTATATATACTTCTTTTTCTAATACATTTGTTATTGTATTAATCCTATTACCTGAATCTTTAGATGATGCTCCACAATGATAAATCATATAATTATCTATATTAAAATCTAATATTATATATCTATCATGAAATCTATTATTGTTTTTTTTAAAGAAATATTAATACTTGTATCATTCTTAAAATCATTAATAAAATTATTATTTAAATTATTTTTCCCTTTATTATCTGTAAAGATAATTACAT
>CAMOUB010000011.1 GCA_946626345.1 uncultured Caryophanales bacterium
CTAAGATGGAAGGTAAGACTGGTGAAAACTTCTTAAAGTTATTAGAGTGCCGTCTAGATAACATCGTTTATCGTTTAGGATTTGCTTCTACTAGACCACAAGCTAGACAATTAGTTAACCATGGTCATGTATTAGTAGATGGCAAGAAGGTTGATATTGCATCTTATAGACTAGTACCTGGTCAAACAGTTACATTAAAGGACAAAGCTAAAAACTTCAAGATTGTTACTGAAGCTTTAGCTGCAAAAGTTTCTAGAGCTGAATATTTAGCATTTGATGCTGATAAATTAACTGGTACATTAGTTAGAATTCCTGAAAGAAATGAATTCTTACCAGAAATCAACGAACAACAAATCGTCGAATTCTACAACAGAGCTTAATAATAAAAGGTTCCATATTCGGAACCTTTTTTATTTTATGATACTAAATTATTATTATCATTGTAATAATCTATTAAATGATTTAAAGAATTTAAATCTATTCTTTCATAGCCATTATTAATTCTATCTAATAATATCTCTTCTTCTTTTGAGGCTATCTTCTTTTTACATTTTTTCTTTAAAGATGATTTAACCATAGATATTAATATTCTTTGTGATGGTTTTAATTCTCTCATTCTGATTCCACCTTGTAAATAATATAAGTTATTTATATTATTATATTCTTTTAAGGTATTTATTAATTCTTCTGAATAAAAAGACATTCCTACACAAGCTACATAAGATATTTTATATTTTAATACCTTTTTTAATTTAACTATCTTATTAGCAAATATCCATGAAAAATATATAATTTCATCACCTTTTGCTAAATTCTTCTTTGCTTCTTTTATTGTATAAATTGGTAAATTACATTTTAACGCAAAATGATATGCATATTGCTTTGTAAAACCTGAATTTGAATTATAAATAACTGCTTTAACCATTCTATCACCTATTATTTATGATAATACAATAATTTATAATTGTAAATTATTAATCTTGTTAAATATATTTATAAAATATATAATTTAATTAAGTGGTGGTATTATGCAAGAATTTTATAAATTATATTTACCTAAATCAAAAAGGGAAATAAAAATAGAGGTATCTTTACCAAGGCAAAGAAATGATATAATCTTTGATACTTTATATTTTTTGGATGGACAAAATGCTTTTTCAGATTCTAAAAGTGCATTCGGTAGATCTATAAGAGCTACAAAGCATATTAAATTTGCATCAAAAGAGATGGGAAAAAGAATATTAGGTGTAGCAATAGAAAATAGTGGTTCAGATATAGGTAGAGTAAATGAATATTCTCCATTTATTATTAAAGATTCACTACTTGATGATTGGAAAAATAATAATATAGAGGTATGTCATAATTTCTGTTTTGATTTAATTAATACAATTATTCCTTTTATAGAAAATAAATATAATGTATATAGAAATCCAGAACATAGATTTATATATGGTTCTTCTTTAGCTGCAACTACAGCAATATATTTAGCATTTAAATATCCTTTATCATTTAATTATGTAGGTGCATTTTCTACCGCGACATTTTTATTTCATGATGAATATTTTAGATTTTTAAAAAATAATTTATGTGAAAATAAAAAAGTATTTTTATATTATGGAAATGAAGAAATATCAGATACAATGAAAAAAACAGGATTATATGAAACTGAAGGTATGGCTCTATATAATTTCTTTAAAGAAAATAATATAAAAACAAGGCTTGTAATATCTGTTAATGGATTTCATAATGAAGAAGCCTGGGATAAAGCATTCTTAGATTTTATTAATTTTATATATTATGATGATATCATATACAAAAAATAGAGGGCACAAATGTGCCCATTTATTTTGTATAAATTTTATTTACTAAATATGCATCAGCTAAAGCTATAGCTACTGCTGCTTCACATACAACCATTGCACGAAGTATTATTGCAGCGTCGTGTCTACCTGTAATTTCAAGTGTTGTAATTTTATTATCTCTATAGCTATATGTTTCTTGTGGAGTGCCTATAGATGCGGTTGGTTTAATAAATACCTTAATAGTAATTGGGTTACCATTAGAAATACCACCATTAATACCACCATTATTATTTGTTTTAGTCTTACCTGATTCATCAATAATAGGATCATTAAATTCAGAGCCCTTTAGATTAACTCCTTCAAAGCCTAATCCAAATTCAACACCCTTTACTCCTCCTATTGAGAATAATAGGTGTGATATTGTTGATTCTAATGAATCAAAATATGGTTCACCAAGTCCTACTGGTACTCCTTTTACATTAATATCAATAATACCACCAACAGAATCTTTATTCTTAACTGTCTCAACTATAATATCATTGAATTTATCTGGATTAGTTTCTCCATATAAATTAATAATTTTAGTATTGATATTAATTCCTTCTAGCATCTTTTTAGCTATTACACCTGCAGATACCATACCTAGTGTTAATCTACCACTAAATGGTCCTCCACCTCTATAATCGTTATATCCATAGAATTTTTGTTTAGCTGTAAAATCAGAATGACCAGGACGTGGTTGTACAACTAAATTAGAATAATCCTTACTTTTAGTATTTTGATTTAAAAATCTAAGTAAAATAGGAGCTCCTGTAGTATATCCTTCAAATATACCACTTTCAATGATTACATCATCTGCCTCAATTCTTGGAGTAGTACCAAGGCCTCCTGATTTTCTTCTAGATAAATCTGAAATAAAATCATCCTTATCAAGCTTAATACCAGGTCTTACACCATCAACAACTACACCAACTGATTGTCCGTGTGATTCACCAAAGATGCTTACTCTAAATAATCTTCCAAATGTGTTCATTAAATCATCTCCTCTACCTTTTTAACTAAATCCTCTATACTTTTATTATATACCATATCTTGCCAAATTTCTTCAGCTTTTATTGCTTGACCTACAAGCATATATAATCCATTCATATTTGAATTAGCATATTTTAGTAATTTTGTTTGTTTAGGATTAAATATTATATCTAATACATATTTAGCTTTTTTGGCAATAGATTCACTTATAGGGGATGCATCTATATTAGGATACATTCCTACAGGTGTTGCGTTAACAATAATATCTATATTTTCATTTTCTAAATCTTTATAAGATATAGTATTTATATCTTTAGGCTCTCTAGATACATATTTTGTATTACAACCTAAATCTATTAACGCCTTATATACAGCAAGAGATGCCCCTCCTGTACCTAGTACATAAGCATTTTTATTTTTACATTCAACATTAAAATATAATAGCTCATTTTTAAATCCAAAATAATCAGTATTATATCCAATTATTTTTCCATCTTTATAAGCTATTGTATTTACAGCACCAATCTTTTTAGCACTAGGATCAATTTCATCAAGATATTTCATTACTTCTCTTTTATAAGGAATAGTAACATTAAATCCATGATAAATACCTTTTCTTAAAGAATTAATTATATCTTCTAATTCTTCTTTTTTACATTCAAGCTTTATATAATTTGCATCTATATTAAATGCCTTAAATATTTCATTATGAATTAATGGTGAATGACTATGTCCTAATTTTTCACCTAATAGTGCATAAGTTTTCATTTCTTTTCCTCATGCATTTTAATTAAATCTGCTTGGTAATCCTTTGATGCCTTTAATACACCATCAAAGAATGTATTATAATATTTTTCAAGCATTTTATTAGATAACATTTCAAAATTTTTACCCTTTATTACATCTTCTCTAATAGAATCTAATACAGGTAAATTATTTTCTAATTTATATTCAGCTACCATTGATACTGCAGCCATTCTTTTAATGAATAAAGATATCATTTGTTCATCCACTTCATTAATTACTTCACGTGCTTCATCTAATTTAGTCTTCATATATTACAATACCTCCTAATGATTCAAATACATTCCAATAATTAGGGAATGATTTAGATACACATTCAGCCCCTAATATTTTGAATTCAGATTTCATTTTAAGTGTAAGCATACTTAAAGCCATAGCTACTCTATGATCATTATGTGCATCAAATACACATGGATTAATTTCACTAACCCCATCTATTTCCATTCCATCAGGTAATTCAGTTAGCTTACATCCAGCCTTAGCTAATTCATCTACCATTGATGTGATTCTATCACATTCTTTTATTCTTAATCTTTTAGCATTAATAAAAGATGAATGACCATCAGCTAATGCTGCTAAAACAGTTAAGGCAGGTCCTAAATCTGGTGATTGAGAAAAATCAATTGTTGTACCTTTTGGATTACCAGAAGCTTTTAATATCCCATTTAGAAATGAAACATTACCATTAAATGCTTTAATATCATCAATTATTTTTTTATCTCCTTGATATGAATCATGTCTCATAGCAAGTAAATTAATATTAGCTCCTAACATATCTGCCACTAAGAAGAATGCTGATTGAGAATAATCACCTTCTATTTCATAATCACAAGGCTTATATTCTTGATTTCCTTTAATAATAAATGATTTATAATCATTATTAATTATATTGATACCAAACATTTTTAATATATCTAATGTTAAATCAATATATCCTTTAGATTCAAGTTCTGTAGTTATAATTATTTCACTATCAGATTCTAATAAAGGTAAGGCATATAATAATCCTGTAATAAATTGACTAGATATATCTCCTCTAATCATAAATTTATCTGGTTTAATACTTCCAGAAACGTATAAAGGTAAGTAGTCACTACCTTTTTTATATTCGATATTTTGTTTATCAAATATTTCTAAAAAGATATCAAGTGGTCTTTTACATAAATTATTATGACCTATAAATGTAATAGGTAAATTATTAGTTAGGGCAATAGGTATTAAAAATCTAATTGTAGAACCAGATTCAAATGCATCAATTGTATCACTAATTCTTTTTACCCTTTTAGTACCATAAATTTCTAGATAATTATCATATTTAGTTATTTTAGCTCCACATGCTTCCATAGCTGAAATAGTTGCTAGAATATCTTTAGAATATAATACATTAGATATTATACTTTTACCTTCAGCAAGGCTTGCAGCTATAATAGCTCTATGTGATAAGCTTTTTGATGGTGGTATTATTATATCACCTGCTAAAGAAGATGGCTTTATTGTTACATTCATAAAAGCTTCTCCTTTATTTCTTTTTCAGTTATTTTATAAATCATACATTCACCAAGCTTAGTTAAGAATATAAATCTTATTGTACCTGCAATATTTTTCTTATCATAAAATACATCAGTTAAATAATCTTTATAATCATATATTTTATCAGGTAAATTATATAATCTAATTATATCTAAAATAGGCTTGTAGCAAGACTTATCAGTTATACCTAAATCTATACCCATTTTAATAGCCATAAGCATTCCTATAGCAACTGCCTCACCATGCTTATAACCATATTTTAATTCAATTGCATGTCCAAATGTGTGACCAAAATTTAATGTCATTCTTTCATTTAGATCAAATTCATCTATTTCAACTACTCTTTTTTTAACAGATAAAGATTCATATATTATATCTTCTGTAATATTAGGCTTACTATATAATAGGTCTAATAATTTTTTATTACCTATAGCGCCATGCTTAATTAATTCACCCATACCATTATTGAATTCTCTTTCATCTAATGATTCAATTGTTTTAGGATCAATTAATACCATTAATGGTTGTTTAAATGCACCTAAGATATTTTTTCTATTATAAAAATCAATACCAGTTTTACCACCAATTGATGAATCCATTTGAGCTAAAAGTGATGTAGGTATACCAACATATGGAATACCTCTAAATAGGCTTGATGCTACAAAGCCTGAAATATCGCCTACTACTCCTCCACCAAGGGCAATAATTAAATTATTTCTTCTTATATCTTTTTTTAATAATTCTTCACAGATATAAGCATATGTAGTTAATGTTTTAGATTCTTCACCATTTTTAATTATTACATAATCAACTTTATAATCTTTTTCTAATGATTTTTTAACTATATCTAAATATAGATTAGCTACCTTATCATCAGTAATGATAAAAACCTTGTCGTTTTTATATACATCTTTTATATATGATGCAACATTATAAAGGATATTGTTTTCTATATAAATTTTATATGAATGATCCTTTAGATTTACGACAAGTTCTCTCATTCTACCATCTCTTTTCTTATCTTAGTTGAATTAATAAATAATTCTTTTAGTGTATCAGGATCATTATTTAATAATGATTCTTTTATTTTATTTAATTGATTCATAAATAAATCAATATTTTCAATTAAAAATTCTTTATTTTCAAAGAATAATTCAGTCCACATTACTTCATTAATCATCGCGATTCTTGTTAAATCTCTATATGAATCACCAATATATAATTTAGTATTTGGCTTAGTATCACTATTTACTAAGGATACTGCAATAGCGTGAGCTAATTGACTAGTATATCCAATCATAAAATCATGTGATTTAGTATCTAATTTAGAAATATTTTTAAATTCTAAATCTTTAGCTATTTTATATAGCATATCAAAATATTTTTGATCATATTCATATCCAGCTATAGGTGTAATAATAAAATTAGCTTTCTTAAATACAACCTCGCTTGCATATTCAATGCCCTTCTTTTCTCTTCCTGCCATAGGATGATGTGCTAAATATGTTGCAGGTAGGCTTTCTTTAGTAGCTTCTACAATATAGCTTGATTTAACACCTGTAACATCTGTTATTAATAAGTCTTTTCTAAAATATGCATTATATTCCTTTAAAAAGCTTATTATATGACTTGGATATAAACCAAGTATTACCATATCAACTATTGGTAAATATTCTCTTGGATCTATACTTCCATCTTTTATATAATTATTAGCTTTAGCAAAATTAATAGGTTCAATTCTATGGTTTGAACCATATACCTCATAACCTAATTCAGTTAATTTTTTTGCGTAAGCTCCACCAATTAATCCTAGCCCTACAATCAATATTTTCATAACTACATCTCTTTTTCAACGATCGGTGCAATTTGACGAAGCTTTTGCATCATACGATCGAATTTTTTAGGCTTTAAGCTTTGAGCACCATCACATAAGGCATGTTCTGGGTCATTATGTACTTCTACAATAATACCATCTGCTCCTGCAGCAAGGGCAGCCATTGATAAGCCTTCTACCATTGTCCATCTTCCACCTGAATGTGATGGGTCAACAAATACAGGTAAGTGTGATAATTCTTTTACTGCAAGGATTGCAGAAATATCTAATGTATTTCTTGTATATTTTTCAAATGTACGAATACCACGCTCACAAAGTATTACCTTATCATTTCCACCAGCTAAAATATATTCAGCAGCCATTAACCATTCTTCAATAGTTGATGATAAGCCTCTCTTTAATAAAATAGGCTTATCAATCTTTCCAAGTGCTTTAAGTAAATGGAAATTTTGCATATTTCTAGCACCAACTTGAATAATATCTACATTCTTAACGAATTCAGGTATCATATCTTCACTCATTATTTCAGTAATAATAGGTAATTTAGTTTCTTCTTTAGCTTCTTCTAACAATCTTAATCCTTCCATTTCTAATCCTTGGAATGAATAAGGGCTTGTACGTGGTTTGAATGCGCCACCTCTTAAAATCTTAGCGCCAGATGCCTTTACAAGTCTTGCACATTCACAAATTTGATCATGTGTTTCAACAGAACATGGTCCTGCAATAACTGTAAATGTTCCACCACCAATTTTAACGCCATTAACATCAATTACTGTTGGCTCTGGATGAAATGCTTTTGATGCTTTTTTATATGGAACCTGGATTCTTGTAACACTATCAACACCAGGAATACTATAAATATCTTCTTCTGATAATTTAGATGTATCACCAATGATACCAAATACCTTTATGTTTTCACCTGAGGCATCCTTTACTTGATAGCCCTTAGATGTAAAATATTCACATAAATTTTTAATTTCTTTTTCAGTTATGCTTTGCTTAGCTCTAATAATCATGAATAAACACTTCCCTAATTAAAAATAATTTCGTTAATTATAACATAATTATAATTAATATTCAATTTATTAGCCTAGATTTCTAATAAAACCTATAGCAATTACGTTTTTACCGTATTTCATACCAAGATTTGGTGAAATAGGTATTTTTTTAATTGTTTTATATCTTTTATGAATAATCAATAATTTTGATTCGAGTAACTTTAAATAATATGAATATGAAGATGAATACATAATGTATGGTAATACATTTTCATTACCAACTAAATCTAAGTAATTCTTTATTAAAGCAACTACAAAATCTCTATCTTTATCTATTATTTCTTTTGATCCCGCACTTGTAACGATATTAATTTTACCTTTTCTTTTTTCCTCAACTCTTTTTTCTTCGTTAACATTTTCAGATATTGAAATATCTATTTGAGGATTTAATAATAACATTGCTGAATTATTATAAATATTTTCCATTACTTTAATAGCTTCTTTAATAGTCTTTTCTTCTTTTAATGCTTTATCAGCCTCTATTACCATTGTTGATAATACAAAGCCTGTAGCAGGTGTTACATAAAAATCTATTTTTTTACCATATTCGTCCTTTAAAAAATTAAATGTTAAGCTATAATCTAATAAATCACTTACTACTATTAAGACATTATCATATGATTCAAGTGCAACATTAATATCATTTCTTAGATAATCTAATTGCATTGGCATTATTTCAGGTTTAACCTTTGTATCATATTTTAGTCTATTAAAGAATTTCTCTGATGTTATATCAATATAATCAAAATATGTTTCAATCTCAAAGAATTTGATCATTGAAGGTATTGATGATATTGAATAGGAATGAGACATATAATCTATTCCTGAATCAGATGATACTAATATTTTTGTCTTCATAATCATCACCAATTATGATTATATCATAATATAAAAAAAATATAGGTAGGATTTTTATTTCCTACCTATAAAATATTAAATATTATTTATCCTAAATATTCCCATGTTTCATCAGAATCACCAGTATATCCACCACCATTTTCTATTTTATTAGTTGTAGTGTTAGATTCTTCAGTTTTTGATTCTGGTTTTTCATCTTGACTAGGTTCATTATCAGTCTTTGTTATCTCGTTTGGATCTGTTGATAAATAAATATCTGGATTACTACAACTAGATAATGTAAATAAACCAATAATTGATAAAATTAATAATACTTTTTTCATATACCACCAAAAATAATAGGGTGTAAAAATACACCCTAAAAATCTAAATTAAAGTGTTGGCCAAATCTTTGTTACATCCTCAACTTTTCCACCTGTATCGGCATCACCTTTACCACCGTTAGATATGGCAATTACATCTTCTATTTCAATTTCTTCATCTTCAATATAAGGTTTAATATAATCTCTCATTTAAAATACCCCCGCCTAATTATAATGTAATTTCTGTTACATCACTTATTGTAGATGAACCATCTGTAAATGTAACTTTTAATTGTTTAGAAATTTTTGTACCTGCAGCTAATTTATCAATACCTGTTAATCTAAAGATTACATAATATGTATTATTAGCTTCAGCACAAGTCTTAGATGTATTAATAACTGATGTATAGCATGTAGTTAATTCAATTGGATTAGCAGCAGCTACGCCATCTTTTTTTAAGAATAATTCAATCTTATCAATATTAGCTAGAGCAGTAATACCAGTTAATGTACCAACAAATCTTAATGTATCACCAGCTGTATTCTTTTCAGCAAATACTGCAGCTATAGTATCATCTGATAATTTATCGTAAATAAGACCAATAAATCCAATATTATGTGTATCACCTTTTGTGATAGTATAAGTATCAGCAGTTAATTCTAATGTTAAAACACCATTTGTTGTAGACTTCTTAGTAGCTGATTCATAAGAACCACCTTTAATTTTACAATTTCCTGAAGCAGCTGTAAATGCGATATAAATAGTAGCTGATTTAGTTATTGTAAATGATAATGATGTACTTGATTCCATTTTTAATGGAGTATTATAAGTTTGTCCATTATATGTTACAGGAGCATCTGCATTTGTATTTACCTTACCACTAACTGTAAACATTGAATTTGATGCAGCAGCTGTATTATTATCATCACCTTTTGTAAAGTAACAACTCTCATCAAAAACAATACATTCTGCCCATTGTGCAGTTAATGTTTGTGTTGCTTTTGATGGAACTGTATATGTACTAGTATATGTACCAGAACCATCTGACCATCCTGCTAAATAATAACCTGATTTAGTACAATTAGGTAATTTATAACTTGAACCATATATTTGGCTTGTGCTAGCAACTGCTGAGCCACCATTTGAATCGAATGTTATTGTGCACCATTCAGAATAATTAACTGTCCACTTAGCATATAAAGTAGTATTTGCACTTATAGCAGCACCAGCAACTGCTGGAGTAGTCAATCCTGAATCAGTATACCAACCACCAAAAGTATAACCTGTTACTGATGGAGATGGTAAAGTATCAGGAATTGCTGTTTGATTTAAAACTGATGAATTTGTTCCATGACCATTATAATCATATGAAATCGTGTATCCATCTCCTTCTTGAGCTTGAATATTAATATAAATTTCGTATATATTTAATTCAGCTGTTCCAGAGAAAGTATATGTACCAGGAGCCAATGCATCATTAGTTCCTAGAATTACATTTGCTTTTGCACCACTTACAGATTTTGTATCTAAAGTCTCATTAGATGAATTTTTAAATGTAACACTACCATTACTAGAATTAATAAATACATTCATCTTAAAAATAAACGAATCTGTTGTAGTAAAAGAAATATTTGTATCTTTAGATACTTTAATAAAAAAATTACCAGAAGCAACAGCAGCACCATTTGGAATAATAGAGTCAGTAATAGTTAAAGTTCTACCACCATTTCCTGAACTTGTACTTCCGCTTAATTGAATATTAGATTTGCCCGCTGTTGAATCATTGTAAACCAATTCTCTAGTTCCCGAATTCTTAAAAGAATAATAATTTCCACTATCCTTCGCATTTACTCTAGTACCAACAACACAAGCGAAAACTAATGCTATTGCACTAAATAAACCCGCAATTAAAAATTTAATTTTTTTCATAAACTTATAAATAACCCTCCTCTTAAATTTTTAATCGTTTTTTATAAAAACGCTTTCCAAATCAATTTTAACAAATTTGTTTATTATTATCAAGTAATTAATAGACAATTTGTAAAGATTTTAGCTTACATAATTAAAACCACCAACAAAGTCGTTTTATTGGTGGTCTTATAAATATTTATAAATTTTTATTTAAATTCTTATATTGACTATCATACATATCCTTATAAACATCACAATTGTTATATAAATATGTATGTGTACCCTCACCTACAATATCTCCATTTTCAAATACAATAATTGAATCTGCTTCTTTTATTGTAGATAATCTATGGGCAATAATAAATGTAGTTCTTCCTTTTGCTACTATATGCATTGCATTTTTAATTCTTTCTTCTGTATCTGAATCAATATTAGCTGTTGCCTCATCTAATATTACTATAGATGGATTTCTAAGTAATATTCTAGCAAAAGCTATTAATTGTTTTTCACCAAGTGATAAATTCTCACCTCTAAATGATACAGGTGCATATATACCTAAATCAGTTTTTTCAATTAAATGTGTTGCACCTACCTTATTAATTACATCTATAACCTGACTATCAGGATATTCTCTTCCCATAGTTACATTAGATTTAATAGTACCTGCAAATAAGGCAGGTGATTGTAAAACAATACCTAAATTTTTTCTATATGATGCTTTATTATATTTATTGATTTCATATCCATCTACATAAATATGACCAGAATTGTAATCATTAAATTCTAATAATAAATTCATAAGTGTAGATTTACCTGATCCTGTTTGACCAACTATACCTATAGTTTTTCCAGCTTCTACATTTAAATTAATACCATTTAATACTTGTTTATTCTTTACATATGAGAATTTAACATCCTTAAATTCAATATTACCTATAATACCTAAGCAATCCTCTCCATCAAAGATTCTTAAATCATTAGGCTCATCTATAAACATGTATACTCTTGTTGCTGCAACAAGTGAATCTTCAAGCTCATTTAAATTATTAAATATCGCATTTATTGGGTTTATCATTTTATCTAGATTTTCAACAAATGCCGATATTAAACCAATTGTAACTGTTACACCTACAATATCAATTGATTGGAAGCCTAAGAATAATAATAAGCCTATTTCAGTTAATCTTTTAATTAATGATAATAATTCCCAACCAAAATAAATATTTAATGTATTAGCTTTTCTATCATTTTTAACATATCTCCAAGTTAATGAATTATAATCATCAAGCATTTCTTCTTCTTGATTAAAATCTTGAATGATTGGAGTACCTACTATTAACTCATTTAATTTACCTGTAATACGAGAACCTGTCTCTCTTAGGTCAACAAAATATTTATGTACCTTTTTTCTATATAATGTAATCCATAATAATATAACAGGAACAATAATTAATATTAATAATCCTAATTTTGGTTCCATTATCATTACACCAATATATACAATTAAAATATTAATTAATGCGTTTATAATAGAAAACATTGTTGTATAAAATATTCTTACTCCACCTGAATCAGATGTTATTTTAGCAACAATCTTTCCATCTGGTTCTAATGAATAATAATCAACTGGTAAATAATTAATTTTCTTTATAGCCTCTTCTCTTATTCTCTTTTCAATACGCATACCTGTTAAGGTATTAACATATTGGAATGCATATCTAGATAAGGCAAGTAATATAATTAATGAGCCATATAAGATTAAATGCTTAATGATATTATTATAATCACTATCTGGTAATAATACATCTAATACCCTTTTTGTTATAAATGGAGTAAATGCATTTATACCTGAAATTAATAACATTAATATAATTGTTAATATTAATAATCCCTTTTCTTTTTTGATATAAGGAATAGTTTTCTTAAGGAGTGTTGATTTTTTTAAGACTTCTTTTTTAGCCATTTTAATCATCCTCCTTATTCATTTGTTGGTTTTTAAATTGAGTATAGTACCAGCCCTTATTTTTCATTAATTCTTCATGATTACCTGATTCTACTATACTACCATTTTCTAAAACTATAATATTATCTGCTTGCATTACTGCAGATAATCTATGAGCAACTATTATATTAGTTTTATCTTTTCTATATGTATTTAGTGTATCAATAATATTAGCTTCTGTCTTACCATCTACTGCAGATAGGGAATCATCTAATATTAAAATATCTGAATTTCTTAAAAATGCACGTGCTATAGCAAGTCTTTGTTTTTGTCCACCAGATAATGTTACACCATATTCTCCAACTATTGTATCTAAGCCATCAGGTAGGTTTTCTAAATCCTTTTTGAAATCTGCAAGCTCTATAGCTTTATCTATTTCTATATCTGTTGCGTTCTTTTTACCTAATTTAACATTTTCATATACTGATCTTGAGAATAATACATGCTCTTGAGGAACATATGATACAATCTGTCTAATTGATTCCTTTTTAAATTCATTAATAGGCTTTGAATTTAAATACATTGTTTCATTATCTACAGGTAATTGTCTTACAAGCTGTCTTACTAATGTAGATTTACCTGAACCAGTCTTTCCTACTATACCTAAAGTTTTACCTTTTTCTATTTTTAAATTAATATCCTTTAAGGCATAGAATGTATCACCTTTATATTTAAAATTAAAATTTTTAAATTCTAATATATCTAGTGATTCTACATCTGTAGCATCTATAGAATCTATAACACTAGATTTAGAATCATATACCTCATTTAATCTATCTGCAGATATCATTGATTGATAGAAATTATTAACTAAATTACCTATTGCTGTAAGTGGGGCTTGGAATAAGCCTAAATACATAATAAATTGTACAAGCTGTGGAATAGTTATTTCATCTAGATAATAAAAATATGCACCTAAGCCATAACAAATTACTGTAGATACTCCTACAATAAATTGAAATAAT
The DNA here is from genome assembly GCA_946626345.1 of uncultured Caryophanales bacterium. GTDB lineage: Bacteria > Bacillota_I > Bacilli_A > Acholeplasmatales > Anaeroplasmataceae > Anaeroplasma. The sequence continues at coordinate 14,100 of CAMOUB010000011.1, forward strand.
GGTTGAAATATTATATTAATTTTTAAATTATTCTTTTCAACCTGATATGCAGCATCAGAATATTTAATATTATCTAAATAATCCTCTTCTTCTTTAGAGAATGCTCTTATAGTTCTTACATTAGTAATACTTTCTAAGACTTTATTTCCCATCTCACTATGTTTTTGTCTTACTAGTGCCCAATTTTTCTTTACAATACGCTTTAATAAGATATTTGATATAAATATTAAAGTAAGTGGTAAAAAACAACAAACAGCCAAAATTGGGTGAATAAATATTAACGCAATAAAGGTAATTAATACTGTGGTTGATTCTGTAAATATTTTAAGTAATCTATTACCACCAGAGAATTTAACCTGGTTAATATCACCTAGAGCACGAGTTAAAAGATCTCCTGCCTTAAAATCTTCAAAAAAGTAAGCATCCTGAACCATTATAGATTCCATATATCTTTTATGTAATGCATAATATAAAGATGTCGTTAATCGGTTTTGTGAAAGCCTCATGAATGTAGCACATAAATAAATCAATAATACAGATCCAACAAATGGTAAAAATATCTCATATATTAAGATGTTTTCAGTTAATGTGCCTTCTTCTATTCCCTTTGTTAATCTTGCAATGATTGTAGCAGGTAATAGATTTGATATACCATTTAATAAACCAAATATAACAACTATTACATAGCGCCACCAATTTGGTTTAATATACCACATCATTGATTTGATGAATTTAAACATTCTTTGGCCCCCTTTCCCTATATCCCTATATATTTTATAGGAATTAATTTATATTATATAAGATTTAGGTAAAATATTAAAGGAAAAAATCACACAAAAATAATAAAGCCACCATTTTGGTGACTTTATTGCATAACTATTTTATATCATGGAATTTTAAACTTATATCTAATGCTTTAACTGAATGAGTTATAGCACCTACAGATATAAAATCAACACCTGTTTTAGAAACCTCTTTAATTCTTTCAACAGTCATATTACCAGATGCTTCTAATTGCTTATTATGATTGTTTAATTTAACGCACTCTGCCATTAATTCTGTTGACATATTATCTAGCATGATAATATCACAATCAGTATTTAAGGCTTCCTTAAATTGATCTAGATTTTCAACCTCTACTTCAATCTTACAATTAACCTTTGGTTTAATTAATTTAACTGCCTCAGTTATTCCTCCTGCAGCATCTATATGGTTATCCTTTATCATAACCATATCAGATAATGAATATCTATGGTTTGTACCTCCACCATGTGTTACTGCAAGCTTATCTAAATAACGTAAACCTGGCATTGTTTTTCTTGTATCTAATATCTTAGTATTTCCAACTACTTCTTTTACATATTTATTAGTAGCAGTTGCTATACCTGACATTCTTTGGAATAGATTTAAGGCAACACGTTCACCCTTTAATATAGTTTTTGTATCACCTTCAATTGTAGCAATTGTATCTAGCTTAGATACAAAATCTCCATCTTTCTTTAAGAATTTAATATTGAATTTACCACCAACAAGCTCAAATACACGCTTTACAACCTCAGTACCTGAAATAATACCTTCTTCTTTAGCAATAAACATAGCTTTTGATTTATGTCCATCAGGAATTAAATTATCAGTTGTAATATCACCCTCAGGCATATCTTCATTTAATGCATCCTTAATTATCTTATCAACCTTAATCATATCAAGTGTTGAATTAATAATATAATGACATCCAATTGATTTAGGTCTAGCTATTGCAGCATTAACTATGATTCTTGCACAAGTAACCATATTTAATGTTTCATAATAATATCTAGACATTACTTCTAATTTAATTAAGTTATTATAATGTGTTTCAATAATCTTTTTAGCAATATCTAAGCCTTGACTAGTTCTAACAATTGAAACATATTTATCCATTATTTCTCTTATTTCAGTTCTAATTGCTTTAAAGTTATATTTCTTGAAATCTTCATTAACAACAGGATAAATTGCTTCTACTTTTGCTTCTCTATCAATGTTTTCATTAATATCTTTAGCTATTCTATAACCAAATACTAAACATTCAAGTAATGAATTTGAAGCTAAACGATTAGCACCATGTACTCCTGTAGATGCACATTCACCTACTGCATATAAATTAGCAAGATTTGTATGACCTAAAAGATCTGTTTTAATACCACCACATAAGAAATGCTCAATTGGGGCAACTGGTATTAAATCTTTTGACATATCTACACCAATAGATAAGCATTTTTCATAGATTGTTGGGAATCTTTTCATTAAGAATTCCTTTGATTTAGATGTTATATCTAAATATACATGGTCACTCCATGTATCAAACATTTCTCTATAAATAGCTTGGCTTACTACATCTCTTGGAGCTAATTCCATTCTTTCTTTATCATATTTAGCCATGAAGCGTTCGCCTTCAATATTTTTTAATATTGCACCTTCGCCTCTTACAGCCTCGCTAATTAAAAATCTTTGTCCTTGTTTTTCTTCTTCATATAGACCTGTTGGGTGGAATTGTACAAATTCCATATTTTTAATTTCAACACCAGCTCTATATGCAAGTGCTATACCATCACCTACAGCAAATTTTTCATTAGTAGAATTCTTATAAATACCACCAACACCACCAGTTGCTACTACAATCTTCTTTGAGAAGAAATAAACTGGTTCATTTGCTTGATTAATTGCGATTAAGCCAATGGCTTTTTTATTTTTATCTTTAATAATTTCAAAAGCCATTTCATCTTCATATACATCAATATTTTTAGCCTTAGATAAAGTTTCTCTTAAATCAGCCATAACCTTAGCACCTGTTGCATCACCACCAGCGTGTAAGATTCTTCTAGATCTATGACCACCCTCTAGGGTTTTAACTAATTCACCATCAGAATTTCTATCAAAATGAACACCTAAATTAATTAAATTTTTGATATTAAATCCTGCTTCATTTACAAGTACTCTGGTTGCATCTCTATCATTAATATATGAACCTGCCTTTAGAGTATCTTCAAAATGCTCTTCTATTTTATTTTCATCAAATTCTACTTCAGCTGCAATACCACCTTGAGCTAAATTTGATGAGCCTCTTTCAATTTTATCCTTAACTAAAATTGCTATTTTTAAATTTTTATTTATATTAAGTGCTGTATATATACCTGCAAGACCAGCTCCTAATATAACTACATCGTATTCAAAAGTTTTTTTCATAAATCCACCTTTTAGCTTAATTCAAGCATTTTATTAACACATTTAACTGCCTTTTTAGATACCTCTTCTGAAATATTAATTTCATTAGTTTCATCTTTAAGACAATTATATAAATCTTCTAATCTAGTTAATTTCATTTCAAAGCATCTTAATCTATCTGATAAAATATAAAATTTCTTATCAGGATTTCTTTTTTGCATTTCATGAATTACGCCAATTTCAGTACCAATAATAAATTCTTTTTTATCGCTTTTAGTCACATATTCAATTAATTGTTTTGTAGAACCGATATAATTTGCCATCTTTAATACATTTAAATTACATTCAGGATGACATACAAATTCTGCATTAGGATATTTTTCCTTAGCTAAAATAACATCCTTTGGCTGCATTCCATTATGAATACCACAAAAGCCATGCCATAAATCCATTTGTATATTAGATTTTTCCATTGCATATGCACCTAAATTCTTATCAGGTCCATATAGCATCTTCTTACCTAATTTAGAATAATGATCAATAATCTTTAATGCATTTGATGATGTTACACAAACATCAGCATATTGCTTACAGGCAGCAGTTGAATTTACATACATTAAAATAATTGTATCAGGATTTTCTTCCCTATATTTTTTAATTGCAGCCTCATCCATCATATCAGCCATTACACAGCCTGCTTCCATAACAGGTAATAATACCTTCTTTTCTGGTGATAAAAGCTTTGCGGTTTCAGCCATAAAATGTACTCCGCAAAATACGATGATTTTAGCATCAGTCTTACTAGCCTTTTGAGCTAGAGCTAATGAATCACCTACATAATCTGCAATATCTTGGATATCTCCATCTTGGTAATAATGAGCAAGAATAATAGCATTCTTCTCTTTTTTCCATCTGTTAATATCCTCATACATTTTCTCTTTTGTTAATACAGACATAAATATCAACTCCTAAATGAATCCATACATTTCCTTATATATTATATAATAATATCGAATATTTTTAAATAATAAGAAAAATTATATTTTTTAAAAACAATCTATGATATAATTTATGACGTATTTAAAAGTTTTTACGGGAGGTATTTCTATGGGAGGATTTCATGGAGGACATAGTGGCGGATCTGGAGGATTCCATGGTGGAAGTCACCACTCTAGTCATTCAAGTCATTCATATTCAAGCCACTCAAGCCATAGTTCTGGTTCAAGAATTCATGTAGGTCCAGGTTTTATAATTAGTTCATCTGGAAATAGGGTTAAAAAATCAAGAGTATCACAAATAATTACTTTCTTTGCTATAGCAGTATTTCTAATAATGTTTGGTACTACTGTATTCTTACCTTTAATTGATGTTCCTACTAAAGCGACAATAACAAAAGCACAAATAACAGGTAGTGGTTATTCACAATATGAAGTATATGATTTTGAATATGAATTCAATCATAGAACTTATTTTGGATATGGTGATGATGATTTAACAGCTGATGGAGAGTTAAGTATTAAAGTTGGCGAAGAATATAAATTATATGTTAGTCCATTTTTCCCATCAGATTATAGATTTGAAAGTAAAGCAGTTAAGGGTGTTGCATTTTTACTTTTATTTTATGGATTAGGTACTTTCTTTTTAGTTCAAGGAATACTAAAATATAGGTATTTCAAAAAACAACTAGCACTTGTTGGAGATGCAAATAAAGATGGTATAGTTAATGAGGCTGACTTAGATTATGTTGAATCACAGGCTCATGCTAAAACTGAAGGTGCATATGAAGGCACTAAGGCTGCAGAAGCTGAAAATGCATATTTAAAAAATAAGATATATAGACGTTGTCCTTATTGTGATTCAATAGTTGATGATGATGCAAAATTCTGTTCTAATTGTGGTTCTAATTTAAGTGATAAATAATCAATAAAAACAGCTTATGCTGTTTTTTATTTTGCATAAAGTATAAAAAAAACCATGTTTCCATGGCTTTTTAATAATCAATTTTTAATTAAGCATTAATGATTTCAAGCTTAGTGCCTGTAACCTTTAACATCTTATCATCAGATGTTAATTCTAATGCTTTCTTAGCTTTAGCTTCTGCATCAGCTAATGTACCAACTACTGCATTAACACCCCAAACGATTGAAAGAGTTCTTGCTTCAGCAGGAGTCTTAACTGCAAAGAAGATATCAGTTGCAGGACGATATTGAGATAATGCTAATGCAAAATCAACATCTCCTTCTGCAACTACTGCAGGAATTTCAAATGTATTTGCTAATGTAGCTACTGATAAACCGATTGCATCGTATTCATCCTTTTCAGTCTTTTCAAATACAACGTTATCAATCATTAGTTGATGATCAAGATCATCTTCTGCTCTATTAGCAATCTTTCCTAAATATGTAACTGCTTCAAAAGGATAATCACCTTGAGCTGATTCACCTGATAACATAACGCATCCTGTACCATCTAATACTGCATTATGAACGTCAGATACTTCTGCTCTTGTAGGTCTTGGGTTTTGTTGCATTGAGTCTAACATTTGAGTAGCACAAATTACAATCTTACCAGTTGATTGAGCTAAGTAAATCATTTCCTTTTGGATTGAAGGTAAATCCCAAGCATCAACGTCAACACCTAAGTCACCACGAGCAACCATTACACCATCAGATAATGCAACGATTTCTGCCATGTTCTTAACGCCTTCTTGGTTTTCAATCTTAGAAATAATCTTAATATGATCATTTTTCTTTTCTTTTAAGATAGCTCTGATATCTTCGATATCTTTAGGACGTCTAACGAATGAAGCGAAGATGAAATCTAAGTCTTGGTCACATGCCCAAGTGATATCATCATAATCCTTTGGTGAGATATAATCCATATTTAATACTACACCAGGGACATTACAGTTTCTCTTGTTCTTTAATTTACGATCATTTTGTGCTTCGCAAACTAATTCTCTGTTCTTTTCATCCTTTTCAACAACCTTTAATGTTAATAGACCATCTTCAATTAAGATTCTTCCACCAACATGGATATCATCATATAAACCAGGATAAGAGATAGCAATCTTATTAGCATCTCCTAAATAAGAATAATCCATTGTGATACGGATAATATCACCAGTATGAATCATAACTGGTTCATCATTCTTTAAATAACCTGTTCTAATTTCTGGACCCTTAGTATCTAATGCCATACCAACATTCCAGCCCTTTTCAGCATTTAATGCTTTAACGTTTCTAATACGGAATCCTTGTTCTTCATGATCACCATGAGATAAGTTCATTCTCATAACGTTCATTCCAGCAGTTCCGATTAATTTCTCTAAGCAATCCTTTTGCTCAGAAGCAGGTCCAATTGTACAAACTAATTTAGTCTTTTTCATTTTAATTTCCTCCATAATAATTAAGATATTTTTTGAACTAATTTATTTAACTCAACGTTTGGTTCACTAACCATTGTTAGAGCTTCTTCAATTGGTGTTGCTTTTAATTTATTATCAACAACTCCAACTGCTACACCTGATGTACCTTCATGTAAAAGGTCAACAGCATATTTTCCAAGTCTTGCAGCAAGTAATCTATCCTCTGGGGTAGGATTTCCACCACGTTGAATGTAGCCTAATATAGTTGCTCTACATTCATAACCTGAATATGATTCAACCTCTTTAGCAAGCTGATATACATCAGTGATATTCTCTGAAATGACAACAATGGCGTGTCTTCTTCCGTTAAGTCTATTTTCTTTTAATGACTTAAGTAATTTTTCTTTATCAAGGCCAGTCTCATTTGTAATAATGTATTCAGCACCACAACATATACCTGAATATAGAGCTAAATCACCACAATGTCTACCCATAACCTCAATAATAGAACATCTTTGATGAGAAGATGATGTATCTCTTAATTTATCAATTGCTTCACATGCAGTATTAAGTGCAGTTGAAAATCCAATTGTATAATCACTTGATGCTATATCATTATCAATAGTACCAGGTACACCTATTGTTTTAATACCCATCTCATGTAGACGTAGGGCACCAGTATATGTACCATCACCACCGATACATACTAACGCATCAATATCATATTTCTTAAGCTGATCAACAGCTAGCTTTCTTACAGCTTCGTATTGAAACTCAGGAAGTCTTGCAGTACCTAAAATAGTACCACCATAATTTAAGATTTCTGATACATCTTTTCTTGTGAACTCCACAAGCTTTCCCTCAACTAATCCACGATATCCATCATATATACCAAATACCTGGTCACCTGAAGCTAAAGCGGCACGGACAACAGCACGAATACATGCGTTCATACCAGGAGCGTCACCACCTGATGTTAGGACACCAATTCTCATAAAATCATCACTCCTAAAAAATCACTCCATAAAAGATTATATCACAAAAAGTTATTGTATCAAGTTTTTTTATTATTATATTAATAATAATGTTTTACTAAATTAAGAAATGCAACTATGAAAAGGCTTTACTATATATAAAGCCCCTTTTCGCCTTGACTTTAAAATCTAATTTTATTAAAATTAAGGTATATAAGGCTATAAGCCAAAGCATATTAAGGAGAATTACATATGAACAAATTAAAAGGTGCAGCAATCATTGGTCAATCAGGAGGACCTACATCTGTTATTAATGCTTCTGCTGCAGGTGTATTTATCGAAGCATTAAAACAAGAAAACATCACAAGAGTTTATGGTGCTTGTCATGGTATTAAGGGTATCTTAAATGAAGAATTCTTTGATATTAATCAAGAGGATATTAAAGAATTAGAATTATTAAAAACAACACCATCTTCTTCAATCGGTTCAGTTAGATACAAATTAAAAAATCTTGCTGAAGATGATTCTGAATACAAGAGATTACTTGAAGTATTCAAAAAATACAATATTAGATATTTCTTCTACAATGGTGGAAATGACTCAATGGATACATGTAATAAAGTATCTAAATTCTTTAAAGATTCAGGATATGAATGCTTCTGTATGGGAGTACCTAAGACAATTGATAATGACTTAGCAGTTACAGATCACTGTCCTGGTTATGCATCAGCTGCAAAATATGTTGCAACATCATTTATGGAATTAAAATGTGATGCAACAGTATATGATACTCCAATGGTATCAGTAGTTGAAGTTATGGGTAGAAATGCAGGTTGGTTAACTGCTGCTGCTCAATTAGCTGTATATAAAGGATGCGGTCCTGATTTAATTTATTTACCAGAAATTCCATTTGATCTAGAAAAATTCTATGCAGATGTTGAAAAGAAATATAAAGAAAATGATGGTAAAGTAATTATTGCAGTATCTGAAGGTGTAAAAACTAAAGATGGTAAATATGTACCTGAATTAGTAGCTGATGTTGCAGTTGACGCATTTGGACATAAACAAATGGGTGGTACTGCTTCTGTATTAGCTGACCTATTAAAGAATAGATTAAATGTTAAGGTTAGACCTATTGAATTTTCATTATTACAACGCTGTGCACAACATCTAGCTTCTGCTATCGATGTTGAAGAAGCATTTAATGCTGGTGTTGAAGCTGTTAAAGCTGCATGCGAAGGCGTAACTGATTATATGATTGGTTTCAAGCGTGTTATGAAAAATGGTAAATATACTTGTGAATACATTAGAATTCCTCTAGAAGAGGTTGCTAATGCTGAAAAGAAAGTACCACTTGAATGGATTACAAAAGATGGTACAGGATTAACACAAGCATATGTTGATTATGCATTACCTCTAATTCAAGGTGATTGCAAAGCACCACTTGAAGATGGCTTACCTAGATTTGCTAAGCTTAAAAAAGTATTTGTTGAGAAAAAATAGTCTCTTTTCTTTCTATTTAAAAAGAGGGATTGGTTTGTGCCAATCCCTCTTTTGCTTTATTTTAAATTATTTAAATAATTAACAATACTATGTGCTGCAACATTACCTTCTCCTACTGCTTTTGCATATTGGTAAGGTCTACCAGTACAATCTCCTGCAGCAACTACTCCTTTTAAATTAGTATTCATTAATCTATCTACTACAATATGACCATCTTTTGCCTCAATACCAGGCACTAATACTGCAGGTGATATTGCAGCCTTTAACATAAATATACCATCAGATTCAATTACACTACCCTTCATATGTAATTCCATCTTTTTTGTTGCTTTATTCTTTTCTATTTTTTGTGGTACTCCTTTAATTACATTTACATTAGATAAATCCATATCAATATCTTTATATAATGCAATATAATTAACCTTTGATGCAAGTGATGCTAAATATTTAACCTCATGCTCAAATTCTTTTGAATGTGATACAACAGTTATTTCTTTATTTTTATATAAGAATCCATCACATGTAGCACAATATGAAACACCTTGACCTAATAATTCAACTTCATCTAAAATTGGCTTAATTGATTCTACACCAAGTCCTAAAACAATTGATTTAGCCTCATATGTATCTTGACCACATAATACTGCATAATGACTAGATAGATCATATACTCCAGTTACCTGAGCTTCTGTAATTTTTATATCCATATCATTTATTTGTTTTAAAAATGCTTCTTTCATTTCTTTACCAGAAACTTGGTTTAATCCAGGATAATTTCTTATTTTTTCAGCTGTATTTATTTTATATGATAAATTCTTATTACCAATCCATAAGAAATTAATATTTAATTGCTTTAATGTTAGTGCTGCTGAAATACCTGCAGGACCTGTACCTATAATAATTGTATCAAACATTTTAGCACCTCCAAATTATTTTAATTATACTATTTATTTGATTATTTTAAAAGTTTTTCTATCTCAGATTTAACAGTTTTTAAATTATCAACTGGTTCAAATCTCTTAATAACATTTCCTTCTTTATCAACTAAGAATTTAGTAAAATTCCATCTAACTTCATTATCTTTAGCTTTACTAATCTTATTGATGAATTTCATCTTTAAGCCTTTACCATTATAACCTAATGTATCAGTTAAATATCTAAATAAGTCACACTTATTTTCACCAATTACTTCTACCTTTTTAAATCTTTTAAATGTTGTATCATATTTTAATGAACAAAATTGATTAATTTCTTGATCTGTACCCTTAGCTTGTTCAGCAAATTGATTGCAAGGGAAATCTAAGATTTCAAATCCTTTATCCTTATATTCTCTATAAATTGCTTCTAATTCCTTATATTGAGGAGTGAAGCCACATCCTGTTGCAGTATTAACAATTAATAATACCTTACCTTCATATTCACTTAAATTTTGCTTAGATCCATCTTGATTTAATACTTCAATTTCATAAAATTTGTTATTCATCTTTTTATCCTCCTCTTATTTTACTAATTCCTTAATTCTATTTTCTTGAACAAATCCAACACTTCTATCTTTTAATGTGCCATTTTCAAATACTAATAATGTAGGAATAGCTTCTACATTATATGTATATGCAATATCTTCATTATCATCAATATTTACCTTATAGAATACTGTATCAGATACTTCATTAGATACCTTTTCTACAACAGGTCCTAACATCTTACAAGGACCACACCAAGGAGCCCATAGGTCTACTACTACCTTTTTATTATTATTAACTACTTCTTTTAATTCATTTAAACCATTAATTTCTTTTACCATCTTAATTTCCTCCTAATTAGATTGTATGCAATTTATTTATTGCAATTACATTGTATACAATTTAATTTTAAATGTCAATACCTTTTTATAAAAAAAATAAAAAAGCTCTTTTTGAGCTTTTAATTAGTGATTATGAGAACATTCATGTATTTTAGAATAATTTGCAATTAATTTATTATCTAAATATTTCTTTATAACATTTTTTACATTTCCTTGTGCACCAGGATATACTTTTATATTTGATTCAGATAATAAATCAAATGCGTGTGAACCCATTCCACCACAAATTAATACATTAACATTTAAGCTAATAATGTAGCTAATTAATGAATGATGAGAGAATCCTCCATTATCTACTATACTCTCTTCTTTTGTATCTGTATTATATAAATAGAAATTTTCAGTCTCACCAAAGTGACCAAATACTTCATTTGTTTCTTTATTTAAAGTTACTGCAATAATCATTTTGATACCTCTTATTTTAATAATTCTTCTTTCTTTTTATTGAATTCTTCTTCTGTGATTATATTTTTATCTAATAATTCCTTATATTTAATTAATAAATTTATTTTATCCATTTCAGATACTTTATCTTGATTAGATTCTTTTATTATCTTAATTTCTTTCATAATATTAGATATTGTATTAGTTTTTTCATTTTTTAATATAGATATTTCTTCTTCTAATTTTTCTATTACCTTTGGAGCTTTAGCTTTTTTAATACCAATTACTATAGATGTAGCTACTGTAATTGAAAGAATATGAAAAGCTAATATAAAACATATGATAATAGAATAAAATAATCCTGAATAGCCTGAAGCATTATAATAACCTGCAGAAACTATTCCACCTGCAATACATATAATAAAACTTACTACACTAATTATAATAAATTTAGAAAGATTAACTAGTTCATAACTTTTATATCTATCAAGTTCTTTTTCTTTTTTTTCAATTAGTTCTCTTTTTTCAATTATATTCATAAGCCACCTAATTATTTAAATTATTTAATATTTTATATAATACTTTATATAATAACATAGCTTCTTCTTTAGATAATTGAATACATGTTCCTATACTTTTAGGAACAGATAATGCCTTATCTCTTAATTCTAAGCCTTTATCTGTTAGGCTTATAATTAGATTTCTTTCATCATCATTATTCTTTTTTCTTTCAATATATCCTTTTTCTTCTAATTTTTTTAATAAAGGTGTTAATGTGCCTGAATCAAGATATATATATTCACCTAATTTTTTAACATTTAATGATTTATGTTCCCACATAACAAGCATACATATATATTGTGTATATGTTAAATCTAATTCATCTAAGAATGGTTTATATTTTCTTGTTATTTCTTTTGCTGCTGCATATAAAGGAAAACATAATTGATTTTCTAATTTTAAAGAATCATATTTATCCATAAATTACTCACCTCATTAATTATACCAAAAAATAAGATTTTATACAATTTAATTATATAATAGGGTAGAGGAAAAAAATTCTTTGCCCCTCCCATTGCACCGTACGTACGGGT
>CAMOUB010000012.1 GCA_946626345.1 uncultured Caryophanales bacterium
ACCTTATTATACATTATCTTATTTTAATTTTAAAGGTTCAACATGCCAAATATCATGGTTATATTGCTTCATAGTTCTATCAGTTGTAAAGAATCCTGATTTAGCTGTATTAACAATAGACATATGTAACCATTTTTGTTGATCTTTATATAATTCATTGATTTGTTCTTGTGCTTTAACATAAGAATCAAAATCTTTTAAAATGAAATAATTATCAGAATAAATTAAATTATTTCTAATATCAATGAATTCATTTTGATCTACTCTATCGAAGAATCCATTAGTTAATTGATCAATGATTTGTTTAATTCTTGGATCATTTTCGTAATATTCCATAGGATTATAACCACCCTTTGCGTAAAGGTCAGTTACTTCTTTAGCATTCATACCAAAGATTACAATATTATCATCACCAACTAAATCCTTGATTTCAACGTTAGCACCATCAAGTGTACCAATAGTTATAGCACCATTCATCATGAATTTCATATTAGATGTACCTGATGCTTCTTTTGATGCAGTTGAGATTTGTTCTGATACGTTTGCTGCTGGTATAATTGTTTCAGCATATGTAACATTATAATTTACAACGAATACAACCTTTAATAATCTATTAGTTTCATCATCATTATTAACCTTATCAGAAATTGTATTGATTAATTTAATAATCTTTTTTGCAAATGCATATCCAGGAGCTGATTTAGCACCAAAGATAAATGTATGTGGATGATAATTTGCTTTAAATTCTGGATCAGATTTTAATCTATTATACACATACATAATATGTAATGCATTTAATAATTGTCTTTTATATTCATGTAATCTCTTAACTTGAACATCAAAGATTGAATTAGTATCTAAAGATATACCTTGAGTTGTAAAAATCTTCTTAGCTAAATCTTTCTTTCTTGCATCCTTCATTTGCTTAAATGCATTTTGAATTTCAGGATCATCAGCATATTTTAATAATTTTGGTAATGCTTTTTCAGTATCAGCTACCCAGTTAGGGCATTTATCATTTAAGATTTTAACTAATTCAGGATTAATATGTAAGCACCATCTTCTATGAGTGATACCATTAGTCTTGTTGTTGAATTTGCCTGGATAATAATCATTAAATACCTTCATTTCAATGTTCTTTAAAATTTCAGTATGTAATGCAGCAACACCATTTACACTAAATGAACCATGGATTGCCATATTAGCCATATGTACTCTACCATCTTTAATGATAGACATTTGATATGCTTCTTGTGAATTTGGACCAAATTTATCTTCAAATTCAATTAATAATCTTCTATTAATTTCTTCAGTAATTGTATAAATTCTTGGAAGTAATAATTTAAAGATATGTATTGGCCATTTTTCAAGTGCTTCAGCTAAAATTGTGTGGTTTGTATATGCACAACAATTTTTAGTAATCTTCCATGCTTGATCCCATTCTAAGTGTTCTTCATCAACTAAAATTCTCATTAATTCAGGAACAATTAATGCAGGGTGTGTATCATTAATATGGAATACTACCTTTTTATCTAAATTTTTTACAGTACCAAATACCTTTTTATGGTATCTAATCGCAGATACAACACCTGCGGATACGAAGAAATATTGTTGTTTTAATCTTAATAATTTACCTTCATCTGTATCATCATTAGGATATAACATTGATGAAATTTCTCTTAAATTTCTATGATATTGGAATGCATCATTTTCAGGATATACATCAGCTGGTTCTGCAGACCATAATCTTAATGTAGAAACTATATGATTATTATCACCAATAATAGGGCAATCATAAGGTACAGCCTTTACGTATTCAGCATTTTTGTGTTGAACATTTAAATGACCATTGATGCTAGACATTTCAATATATCCATAGAATGGAATTTCAACAGCTGAATCATCTTTTCTTATTTCCCATACGTTTCTATCCTTTAACCAACGGTCAGGATGTTCAACTTGGTAGCCATTCTTAATACCTTGTTCAAAGAAACCATAACGATATCTAATACAGTTACCAGCTACAGGTAAGCCTAAAGATGCAACTGAATCCATAAAGCATGCTGCAAGTCTACCTAAACCACCGTTACCTAAACCTGCATCTGCTTCTTGATGCTCAACCTCATTTAAGTCTAGACCTAATTCATCAAAAGCTTGTTTAACTACAGGATATACACCTGCATTCATTAAGTTATTTGTAATCATTCTTCCCATTAAGAATTCCATTGAGAAATAATAAACTCTTCTAGCTTTAGAATCCCTAATAGCGGCATTTGTTTGATGCCAATCATGTGCAATATAGAATCTCAACATTTCACCTAAAACAACATATTGTTGATATGGTGTTGATGATTCAAAATCTACTGCATAGTTATTTTCAACATTTGAAATAAATGCTTTTTTAAATGTTTCAACATCTTTAAAAACAGGATATTCCATAATTAATCACTCCTTATTATATTTATGCATATATTTTATCATAGATAAAAAGCAATTATATCAAAAAAGCGTTTTTATAGCTATTTTGAAGCTTTTTTCTTTGTATAAGTTCTTTTCTTTTTAGGCTTTTCTTCTTCCTTTTTTTCTTCATTTAATGGCAACTCTTGTGTCTTATAATGAGCCTTTAAGAATGTGATTCCTAGAGGAGGAATTGTCATTAAAATTGATTTAGGTTGATTATCCTGCCAATAATCCTCAACCTGTAATGGTAGTGGATTAACTCTATTAGATCCACCATAAATATCTTGATCTGATGAAATAATTTCTTCATAATAATCTGCATCCTTTACACCTATACGATAATTATCATATGTATTTGGAGTACAGTTCATTACAACAATTATATGATTATGCCAATCATTTGCATATCTAACAAATACATATAAAGATTGGTCACAATTATCAGCTTGAATCCATTCAAATCCCATTGGGTCAAATTCCTTTTCCCAGAATGCTGGTTCATTCTTATATAGGGTAGTTAATTCCTTAACATATCTTTGAGATGCATTATGATTAGGGAATTGTAATATATTCCATGGTAATTCTTTTTCATAATGCCATTCATCATATGATGCTAATTCATTTCCCATAAATAATAATTTTTTACCAGGGTGTCCTATCATATAACCAATTAGCAATCTATAATTTGCAAATTTTTGCCATTCATCTCCTGGCATTTTATTTAATAGAGAGCCTTTCATATGAACTATTTCATCATGGCTTAATGGTAAACAGAATTGTTCATTATAATAATAAGCCATTGAGAATGTTAATTGATAATGATGATATTTTCTATAAATAGGGTCTAGCTTGAAATATTTTAATGTATCATTCATCCAGCCCATATCCCATTTATAATTAAATCCTAAGCCACCAATTCCACAAGGCTTTGTAACATTAGGGAATGCAGTTGAATCCTCTGCCATTAATAATACTCTATCATCTTTAGCAAATATATGACCTGATAAGTCTCTTAAAAATTGACATGAGCCTTCATTAACTCCACGATTAACATTTCCAAGCCAATAGATTAAATTGCCTACTGCGTCTACTCTAAAGCCATCGATATGATAATAATTCATATAGAATAGGGCATTTGAATATAAAAATGATCTAGTTATACCTTTACCTAAATCAAGGTTTACAGTACCCCATTCTTTATTTTCTCTATCTTCTTCTTTTTGATATTCATATAAATATGTACCATCAAGCATATATAAGCCATGGGCATCCTTACATATATGACCTGGTACCCAGTCCATAATTACACCAATACCTGCTTGATGTAGTTGATCAACAAACCACATAAAATCCTTTGGTACACCATATCTTGGTGTGATTGCATAATAGCCTGTACCTTGATATCCCCAAGACATATCTAGTGGATGTTCATATACGGGCATTACTTCAACATGTGTATAACCAAAATCTTTTAGGTAATCTATTAGCATAGGAGCTATTTCATTAAACATATTAAAGCTTCCATCTGGTTTTCTTTTCCATGAGCCCATATGCATTTCATATATTAATAAAGGCTTATTATATGTCTTTTCATGTGTATACATCCACAAATCATCATTCCACTTATAGCCATCTATATCATAAACCTTAGAATCCTGACAAGGTCTTATTTGTGAATAGAATGCATAAGGATCAGCCTTATATATTCTTTGACCATCATGAGTATCAATTAAATATTTATATCTTTGCCACTCATAATCTCCTTCTAGATATGCATACCATACACCTTTTTCATCTACACAATATAATTCTTGTTGGTTTTCATTAAAGCCATTCCATTCACCAACAAGCTGAACTCTTTTTGCGTTTGGTGCGTAAAGTGCGAATTCGCATGCGATATTTTTTCCATCCTTATCTTTTACTAAGTGTGCTCCAAATACTTCATATGCATTTAAGCATTTTCCTTGATCATAATAATAAAGAAAATCTGGATTTATTTTCTCTCTTACTGACATATAATCACCCCTTTAATTTTAATCGATAACCTATAAATTCATTATACTATAAAAATGAATTATAAACAATAATATAATTATTGTTGCAAAAAAAAGAATCCTAGTTTTAGCTAGGATTCTACTAAATCATTATTTAAAAGTGAATCTTAATTTATTTCTACTTCAATATTGTTTGGAATTACACTAACAGGATCATAATCATCAAATAACTTACTATAAGTAATAATTAATACATCTCCAGCCTTTAATGAATTTATGTCATAATCAAAATTTTTATCTGTTAGAACAATATATCTTAGATTATTAATTTCATTTTCTAACTTAATATATTTATCATCTAAGTTAACTTCTAATACTTTTGCCTTAATAGTAATCATTTGTAATTCGTTTAATTCTAAAACTGAATATAATTCTGATGAAGAGATTTCTTCAACTGTTCCTTCATACATAAATGATTCTGATTGATCATAATAAGATTCATCTAATTTTTTTTCACTAGATTTAAAATATACATATTTTTTACCAATATCATTTTTAACATAAATCGTTAATATAGTACCTGTAAAATCCTTAACTATATCAGTACTAGTTAATTTTTTATGAGAGCTAAATCTTTGTATTGATGTTCCATCATAATAATAGCTTCCACCATTTTCTAATATAGTATAAAAACCATTATACCCTTTAAAAGAAATTAAAGTATCCTCTATAGCTTCTTTAATGTTATAACCCTCATCAATATATGTCTTAAATTCTGCAACAACTATATCTAATTTCCCAAGACCACAATTATTTTCAATTGTTTCTTTTGCAAATGAATCTGAAATATCATTTATTTCAAGCGTAAATTTAAAGGCATTTTCTATTTTAATATAATCATATGGATAAGAAATATTATATTTACTTTTATCTTCTACATTTTCTGTATCATTAAAATATAAGCCTTTATTATATGATTTTAAATTAAATACTTGATTATTAATTGCAGTTACTTCTTTTTTAATAAATGCACTATGAGCAACATAACCTAAGAAATTATTCTCATCTAATGTTGAATTACCAATTACAATATTTCCATTATTATTTTCATTTGGTTTGGTAGTTGTATCATCAATAGGTTGGGTAGTTATATTTTCAATATCTGTAGTTGTAATATCTACATTTGGCTTTTTATTAGCTTTATTCTGATTTGAAATAAGAATTCCTACAGGAATAAAAACAGCTAAAATTAAAGCTAATGACGCTAAAGCTAAAACAAACATACCATTAATTCTTTTTTCTCTTTTTACATTAGTTTTTCTATTAATGTTATTATACATTTTATTTTTATCATTTTCATCAAGCTTTGGCACAACTTTATCTAAATCATCAAACATATTCATTCCTCCATTTTTTCCTTTAACATTTTTCTTGAACGTTCTAATCTTTTTTTAACAGCATTTTCACTTATCTTTAAGATATTTGATATTTCAATTATAGTAAGCCTATCATAATAATGTAAGACAATTACTGACTTATATTTTTCCGGCAATTCTTTAACTAAATTAGATAATTTATCTAATCTTTCATCTTTTTCTTCTGTTTTTAAATCATCTGATAAAATATCAATTTTATCATCATCAACATTAATAATTCTTTTTTTCTTTCTTAAATAATCTTTTGATTCATTAATTGTAACTCTTATTAGCCAATATTTTTCATCATTATCATTAATAAAGCTTTTATTCAAGTTGAAATATTTTAAAAATACATTTTGAATTATATCAAATGAATCATCCCTACTTTTGGTATATCCATAGCTTACATTCATTAATTCTTGAGAATATTTCATGTATTTTTCATCAAATGCTTCTCTTGAAACTAAGCTCATACATTCTCCCCCTACATTAATAAAACGTTCAAAAACAAAAAATGGTGACATTTATTTATATTATATTTTTATTTTTTTAAATAGTAAATAAAAAAGACTCCTAATGGAGTCTATAATTAATCAAATACCTCTAATGTTTGAAGCTTTCTTGATGATATTTTCATTAATATTATAAATAAAACGACTGATAATATTAAATAAATAGATGTAATTACTATACCTGAAACATACGGATTAATCATTGCAAGTACAATTGCTAAAACAATTGTTGCCATTGATATACCCATTTCAGTAAATACAGTAATTAATGTTGATTTATGATATTTATATACCTCTATTTCTTCTTTCCATGTTAAATATGGGAAAGCAGAATTTATTATTAATGTATAGCATGATGAAAAGAAAGCAAATACAATAGGGAATAATATACATATAATTATTGAGAAAATAGTTTGTTCAATAAATATAGCAATTATTAATGATGAAATTAATGAAGGTATTAGCATAACTATAAATGAAAATAATAATTTTTCTTTTAAGAATGCTTTAAAATCAATTGGTAATGATTTTAATATTTGGAAATTTTTACCTTCTAATGATATAGATGTTGCTGCAGGAGGCATAATTCCTACAAAGAATGAAAAGAATATTACTATGCAAAATATATAAGACTTTAGAATAGCAAATACGTTTACTTGTTCTCCTGTTTCAGTAATAGTTACCTTTATAGCTCCCATTCTAGCTGCAACTGCTACACCTATTGAAAATAATATTGTCATAAATAGACCAATACTACATTGCATTATAGAATTTTTAGATCTAAAGAAATTCTTAATTGTAAAATGTCTAATTTCTTTATTTGGAGTTCTAAATGCAATATCAGTTTTCTTTGATTTTTTGCTTTTTTGACTAGCAAGCTTAGTATTTAGCATATTATTATGAATCTTAGTAAATGCAGCTGTTACAATTGATAATACTATCATTAGTAATACTAAATTAGAGCCAACATATGCTAAAATCCAAATTGGATTTTTTAGAAATGCAAAATTTAAGAAAAATAAAGATGGATTAATATATACAGCAGCATTTGATACATTCATAATCATTCCAACATTTGATCCATTACTTGATGATTGGAAGCTAGATGTAAATGCAAATACCATAATTGCAGTTACCATTATTAATGTTGCAGCTGTAGCTATTATAGTTTTAACCTTTTTACTTTTAATTAATAATTCTAATAATGCTGTAACTAATAAGGCTAAAAGCATTGGGAATGCAGGTGCAACAAAAGCTAGTGGCACAAATGCTAAATATATTAAATTCTTACTAATAATTAAATTAACTATAGAATTTGGAACAATTATAATTAATGAAATTATTAATTCTACTACATATAAATTAAATATCTTTGATAAAACTATATCACTTTTTTTAATTGGTAGTGATGATAATAATTCATAATCACTTCCCATAAATATTGTTTGCATCTTAGATATAGATGATGTAAATGTTGTAAATGTAGTTATAGCAAAGAATACTAATGTTAATGTATAAATATATTCTACTTGATTTGCAGCAACGAAATTCATTGCGTAAATAACACTGTATAATACTGAAATACCTATAAATAATAATGCCATTAATAAGGCATAAACAAAGAATGTTTGTTGTTTTTTATTTTGTTTAAATTTTCTTTTATCAAGGGATTCTCTTAGGCTTACTTTTAATAGGGTAGTTAAATTACTCATTAAAAATCTCCATGAACTTTTCTTCTAATGAACCCTCACCCTTGACAACTTGAGTATCACCAGATTCAATTATTGCGCCATTTTTTATAATCGCAATTTTATTACAGAATTTTTCAACTACATCCAAAACATGTGATGAGAAAAATACAATTAATCCTTCTTTTTCACATAATTGTTTTAAAGTTTCTTTTAATTCAAAAGTAGCCTTAGGATCTAAGCCTACAAATGGTTCATCTAATACTAATAATTTAGGATTATGAGATAGTGCTGCAATGATACTAATTTTTTGCATCATACCATGTGAATATGATGAAATAGGATCATATATTTTATCACCTAGTGAAAACATATCAGATAATTTTTTAATATCATCTATTTTTTTATCTTTTACGCCATAAATATTTAAAATAAAATTAACATATTCAATACCAGATAAATGCTCATATAAAACTGGATTATCAGGAATATAAGCTAATTCCTTTTTAAATTTAATTGGGTCTTCTTTAATTGAAATATTATTAAATATAATATCTCCCTCAAATGAATGAATTCCAACTATTGCTTTAATAGTTGTAGATTTACCTGCACCGTTAGGTCCAATAAATCCATAAATATCCCCTTCATTAATAATCAAGTTAATGTTTTCAATTGCGTTCTTATCAGAACCAGGATATTTCTTTGAAACGTTTTTTACTTCTAACATAATTCTCTCCCTATTTTATTTTAAGAGTTTGTATATCACTATATGTATACCCTCTTTGCAATAAATATGATTTAATCTTATTGATTCTAGTATAGTTATCATACTTATCATATTTATTCCTAATCTTATTATATAAAATTTCCAAAATATTACAATAATAATCGTAATCGATTACGGAAAGTGATGATTTAATTAAATCATCATCAAACCCCTTTTGATGAAGTTTTGCTTCTATCATTTTTATTCCATTAAATTTTTTTATTAATGAATTAATTAAATCATTTATAAGATTAGAATCATCAATTAATTTATTCTTTTTAAGCTTTAAAATAATCTTGTTAATTGTATCAGGTGTGGCATTTTTATTCTTTAAATATCTAATAATTTCACGTTCAGATTTATTATATGTAATAACATATTTTTCAGTTTTTAAATACAATGAATCATAATCATTTTCTTTAATTGCTAAATTTAAAATATCTCTAGTTACCTCTTTACCTTTAACTAAACGATAATTAACAATTATATTTTCATTAAATTTATATTCTTCATTATCAATTAAAACCTTGTATTTATTATTAGCTAATCTTTTTAAACTTTTAACTATCATAAAATTCCACGCTTTGTATATTCACCTTGTACTTCTTTACAAGATGTTACAAATATAAAGGCATCTGGATCTATCTTATTCATTTCAGGGGTTACCCTATAGGCTTCATTTTTATCCATTGTACAAATAACCATTGTTTTATTTTCACCTGAATAAGCACCCTTTACATCAGAATATGTAACGCCTCTATCTAATTCTTTATAAATATAATTTCTTATTTCATCTGGCTTTACTGTAATTACATATAATGTTCTTCTTGATTTTGCAGATAGACAAATTACATCAATTATGTAACCTTCAATTACAACACCTATAAATGCGAATAATACTGATGGTAATTGGTAATGATATGTAAATGATGTTTCTTTAACAAATCCTGCGAATAATACAATAGTCCAATCTGTAATATACATACTAATAGAAATTGGAATATGTAAATATTTAGATATTATCTTTTGGAATACATCCATTCCACCTGTAGAGCCATCATTTTTAAGTGCAATACCAACACCTACACCAAACAATACAACACCAACAAGTAATGCTGTTATTTTTCCTTGTACTTCTGTTAGTGGGAAATCATAAAAGAAAAAGTTAGGATCAAATACTTTTTCAAATATAAATATAAATGTAGGGCTCATTAGTGTAGCATAAATAGTTTTTAAAAAGAAATCCTTACCTAAAAATATTAAGCTACAAATTAGGGCAATAAAATCAATAATATATAAGAAAATTGAATTTGTAAACCAAGGCCATACTTGATGAATAAATGGTGTAAATAATATTGATAAACCCATTGTACCACCAATTACAATTTTGGCAGGATCTAGGAAAAAATAAAATCCTACATCGACAATAAATACTCCAAGTGTAATAAATAAATATTGTATAAATCTCTTTTTAATTTTTTGTTTTTTAGTTATTGCATCCATTACTACCACCCGCTATCATTTTTAAATAGCTATACATAAAGCATTCTAAATCTCCATCCATAACCTGATTTACATTACCTACTTCATAATCAGTTCTATGGTCCTTAACTAAAGTATATGGAGTAAATACGTATGAACGTATTTGACTTCCAAAATTAATATTAGTTTGCTCTCCCTTTAATGATTTCATTTCGCTTTCGCGTTTTTTAATTTCTAATTCTAATAATTTAGATTTTAATACCTTTAAACAGATATCTTTGTTTTTTAACTGACTTCTTTCGTTTTGACATGTTACAACTATACCTGTTTTAAGGTGTGTTACTCTTACTGCTGAATATGTGGTATTAACACCTTGACCACCATGACCTGAAGATAAGTATGTATCAACTCTAATATCTTCATCTGATATTTTTATTTCATCAGTTTCTTCTATTTCTGGTGTAACATCTATACTACAAAATGATGTATGACGTCTTTTATTTGCATCAAATGGTGATATTCTTACTAATCTATGTACGCCTTTTTCAGATTTTAGCATACCATATGCATATTCTCCTGAAATGATTACTGATGCTGATTTAATACCTGCCTCATCACCCATTTCATAGTTTATAATTTCAAATTTATAATTCATTGATTGAGCGAATCTTTGATACATTCTAAATAGCATTGCTGCCCAGTCCATTGATTCAGTACCACCGGCTCCAGGGTGGAATTCTATAATACAGTTATTATAATCATATTTACCAGATAATAGTGTCTTATTTTCTAATTCTTCTAGATATTTATTAAATGATTTAATCTCATCTGATAACATCATAAGCATTTCAGGATCTAAAAAAGCTTCTTCTTTACAATCTACTATAGAATTATACATAGTAAGGCCTTTGTTATAATCTGTAATATCTTTATTTAAGCTATTCATTTTTGAAATAATTGATTTAGCATTATCAGGATTAGACCAAAAATTTTGATCCTCTGATTCTTTTTTAAGCTTTTCATATAAAGGTATTTTATCCTTAATATTTAAGGCATCATAAATATCATTTAATCTTATTTTTGCTTCATCAATAAATTTATTAACCTCATATTTTTCCACTTCTATCACCTACAATATATTCTTTATATCTCTTAAATCATAGATTGTATAATCTGAAATATTTTTAGTATCTTCTATATTAGATCTATTAATATAAATTGTCTTTATTCCTGATAGATTACCTCCATAAATATCAGTATCTAATCTATCACCAATAATAATATATTTTGATTTATCATTATCATTTATTTTATCAAATACATAATTAAAAAACTCTTTATCTGGTTTATTATGAGAACAATCTTCTGAAATAAAATAATCTTTAAAATATTTTAATAACCCAGCTAATTCTAATCTTTTTAATTGAACAATTCTCATTCCATTTGATGCAATAAATAGATCATATTTATCATATAAATAATTTAGTGTTTCAATTACATCTTTATAAACAACACTGCTATATTTTAATTTATTTACATATAAATCATTAGTTAAATCAATATCTCCATCAATATTTAATTCTTTTAATATTTTCTCAAACCTTTTATGATGAAATACTTTTCTTGATACCTTATTATTTTGATATTCTAAAAAGCATTCTTCATTGATTTTACTAAATAATTTAATATCTTTAATATTGGGATTATATTTATATAATTCTAGCATTGTATTAATAAAGGCATCTTTTTCGCCTTCTTTAAAATCTAGAATTGTACCATCTAAATCAAATAAAACATATTTAATCATATATACCTCATATATTTTAATCTTAATAAATGTAATTTTCAACAAAAAATTATGGACTCGTTAAGAGTCCATATGATCATTTCCTTAATTCATCTAAAAATTCACTGATTCTATTTAAAGCAACCTTTAAATTATCAATTGAATATGCATAGGAAATTCTTATAAAGCCATCACCTGATACGCCAAATGCGTCTCCAGGTACAACAACAACCTTTTTTTCGTTTAATAATTTTAATGCGAATTCTTCTGAAGATAGACCAAATTGTCTAATATCAGGGAATAAATAGAAAGCACCCTTAGGTTCAAAACAAGGTAGTCCCATTTCTTTTAATCTATATAAGACATATCTTCTTCTTTCATCATAAGATTCTTTCATAGTTAAAACATCATCATCACCATTTTTAAGTGCTTCAATTGCAGCATATTGGCTTCCTGTAGGAGCACACATAATAGCAAATTGATGAATTTTTGTCATTTGTTTAATTAATGCCTCAGGTCCACAAGCATAACCTAAACGCCATCCTGTCATAGCAAATGATTTTGAAAAACCATTAATTACTAATGTTCTTTCTTTCATTCCAGGCAATGATGCAATAGATACATGATTATTAAAATATGATAATTCTGAATATATTTCATCACTTATTACAAATAAATCATTATCAATAATAACCTTAGCTATTTCTTCTAAATCAGATTTTTCCATAATTGCCCCTGTAGGATTATTAGGGAAATTCATTATTAGAATCTTACTTTTTGGTGTAATTGCATCTAATAATTCTTGTTTAGTTAATCTAAATTCATTTTCATTCTTTAAATTAATAGTTTTAACAGTTGCCCCACAAAGTGTAGCACAAGGCTCATAAGAAACATAACAAGGTGTAGTAATAATTACTTCATCACCTTCTTCAATCATAGCCCTAAATGCCATATCTATTGCTTCACTTCCACCAACTGTAACTAATACATTTTTAGAATAATCATAGCTTAAATTATATTTTCTTTGAAGATATTTACATATTTCAATTCTTAATTCCTTTAAACCTGAATTAGAAGTGTAATGTGTCTTTCCTCTTTCTAAAGAATAAATACCTTCTTCTCTGATATGCCATGGTGTATCAAAATCAGGTTCTCCAACTCCAAGTGAAATTGCTCCCTTAATTTCAGATGCTATATCAAAGAATTTTCTAATGCCTGATGGCTTAATTTCTTTTACCTTTTTAGATAAAAAATCACGCATTATGCACTCACCATCATTCTATCATCATCCTCTTCACTTACAAGTGAAACACCATGATCCTTGTATTTCTTTAGGACAAAATGAGTTGAAGTTGAAAGTACTGAATCAAGTGTAGATAATTTGTTGAATACAAACTTTGCTACCTCTTTCATTGATTTACCTTCAATTAATACCATAAAATCAAAGCCACCACTCATTAAATAACAGCTTGTAACCTCTTGGAATTTTGCAATTCTTTCAGCTAGCATTTCAAAGCCTTGATTTCTTTGTGGTGTAACTTTTACCTCGATTAATGCAGTGACAATTTCTTTTGATGTATTATCCCAATTGATTAATGTAGTATAACCACAAATAATTTTTTCATCTTCCATCTTTTGGATTTCATTCGCGAGTTCAGTCTCACTAATACCTAACATAATAGCTAAATCAGCAAGTTCAATACGGCTATTAGTTTCAAGATTTCTTAATATTTTTTCTCTTATAACCTCATTCATGATAAAATCCCCCTTTTAATTATCACTATTTTTTATTTCAAGAAAAGCATCTAAATTTTGACTTAAATCTTTAATTATTTCTTCATCCTTAAAGATTTTTTCTACAAAATTATAAAAATCCTTTTTCTTTAAATCACTTTTATTATCTTCATATTTATAATTAGAAATATTTTTTCTAAAGAAAGATACTATTTCTTTTTTTGTATAATTAGATACAAAATTTGGAGTTAATAGAGCAGCATAGCCACATCTTGTTTGTTCAAGTCTAATCTCTGTATAGATATTTTCATTATGAATATATGCTATTCTTATATATCTATATGGAGATATAATGCAATCAAGATTATCCTTTTTTAATCCTCTATGGCTTAATTCTTTAATTATTTTTCCCGCCTTATAATCTTCTAATATTTCATCAAATATTTTAACCTTTTTTGGATATCTATACATATAATAAAATGTTGATCCCATTAAAATATATAGGGCAAGCGCGAATAGACCAAATATTAAATAAAAATACCAAATTCTAGGACAAAAGAATAAAAATATTACAAATATAGAACCTACAATAAAATATAAATAAATAGATCTTTTTCTACTTCTTGTTATAGATTCATATAGAGATAAATTCTTTTCATAGTTATTATAAATCTTCATATTAACTCCCATTATGAGTTTACTCATAATTTACTATTAATTTTATCATAAATATGGTATAAATACAATTAGATAAATATTAAAGGAGCTTAACATGAAGGCATCTATAGATAACATATTTGGTAAAAATGAAAAAATAATAATCACAATAGATAATAATAAATATGAATTTATTATTAATAAGCAAGAGGCTATTGTTGAATTTTTAGATAATAAATATATTATAGATGCTACAAAAATTGTTAAAAATATGTATCCTCATATTTATAAATTTCATTCAAAGGATAATTCATATTATGAGGAATTTGATCAAGTATATTCCTTTAAATTACCTATTAATATAATTCAACCATCTAAGTTCTTCTTAAATAAAGATTTAATTTTAAAAATTGATGAAAATATCAATCCTGATAATATATATTTACCTGTATCAATAATCAATGATGAATATGTCTTATTAGATGGACATCATAGATTATATGCATTAAATCAAAATTACATTAAAATGGTTAATGTATATATAAAAGAATATTCTAAAGAAATTCCTGATTATGTTTATATTGCTAAAGAAGGGAATATAAAAAATATAAGTCAATTACATGTATTAGAAAAAGATGAATACGAAAAATATTGGAATGAATTTTTAAAGCAATTTGAATTTTAAAAGAGGCTGTAACTAGCCTCTTTATTTGTTTTCAATTCTATTTAATTTTGAATTATAGCCTAAAGAATTAATAGCATTAATTATATTATTTATGTCTTTATCATCTTCCATTATAATTAATACTTCTTTTTTCTTATAACTTGCCTTAACCTTTTTAACTTTTGATGTTTTTCTTACAATATCATTTACATGTGCTTCACACATGCTGCATCTCATTCCTTCTACATCTAAATATACTTTAATCATTATTATCACCCCAATGCTATATCTAATATCATCATTAAAACAAATCCTATTGCTAGACCTATTGTTGCAAGATTTGAGTGAACTCCTGTATTAGCTTCTGGTATTAATTCTTCTACTACTACATAAATCATTGCGCCTGCAGCAAATGCTAATACAAATGGTAAAATTGTATTGACATAATAAGTAAGTAAAATTGCAACTAAAGCTGAAATTGGTTCAATTACGCCAGACATAAAACCATAAGCAAATGCCTTCATTTTTGACATTCCTTCTTCTTTTAATGGCATTGATATAATTGCACCTTCAGGGAAGTTTTGGATTGCTATACCTATTGATAATGCAAGCATAGCATGCTCATTAATATTACCACTAATCATACCTGCAATAACTACACCTACTGCTAAACCTTCAGGAATATTATGTAATGTTACAGCAAAAAACATTTTTAAAGATTTACTTAATTTTGTTTTTATACCTTCTTCTTGCTTATCTATATGCATATGAGGAATTATATAATCTAATAATAATAGAAATAATATTCCTACTAAAAAACCAATTGAAGGAATTAACCATTTTTTTAAATCTGAATAACTATTTATAGCTGGTTCTAATAAAGACCATATTGAAGCTGCAATCATTACACCTGATGCAAAACCTAATAATATTTTTTGTAATTTAGGGTTAATATTATCCTTTAAGAAAAATACCATAGCACTACCAAGTGTTGTACCAAGTAAAGGTATTAATAAACTAACAACTACTATCCATGACATATTATCACCTCATTATTTCAGTTAGTCTTAACTAACCAGTATAGTATAACACCATTTATATTAAGTGTCAATTATGTTTTGATAAAATAAAAAAACTAATGCCAATAGACATTAGTTTTAAATAAATTAATTCTTTAAACTATTTAAAGGTGCAGGAATTTGACCGCCTCTATTAACGAATACATCAGGCTTAACCTTAGATATTTTCATAATAGGACCATATCCTAATAAACCACCGAAATTAACTACATCTCCAGCCTTTTTACCTACTGCAGGAATAACTCTTACAGCTGTTGTTTTTGAGTTAATCATACCAATTGCAGCCTCATCAGCAATTAAAGCTGATATTACTTCTGCAGTTGTATCACCAGGAATAATTATCATATCAAGACCAACAGAACATACCGCAGTCATTGCTTCTAGCTTTTCAATAGTTAAAGCACCAGATTCTGCTGCAGCAATCATACCAGCATCCTCAGATACAGGAATGAATGCACCAGATAGGCCACCTACTCTAGATGATGCCATTACACCACCTTTTTTAACTGCGTCATTTAACATTGCAAGACATGCAGTTGTACCACATGCACCACATTGTTCTAGACCGATTTCTTCTAATATGTGAGCTACTGAATCTCCTACTGCTGGAGTTGGAGCTAATGATAAATCTACAATACCAAATGGTACATTTAACATTTTAGATGCTTCAACACCTACAAGTTGACCCATACGAGTAACCTTAAATGCAGTTTTCTTGATAATTTCAGCTATATCTGATATAGGAGCATCCTTAGGAGCCTTTGCAAGAGCAGCTCTTACTACACCAGGTCCTGATACACCTACATTAATTACACAATCAGCTTCACCTACACCATGGAATGCACCAGCCATAAATGGGTTATCCTCAACAGCATTACAAAATACTACTAGCTTAGATGCACCAATGCATTCTCTATCTTTTGTAATTTCAGCTGCTTCTTTTACCTTTTGACCCATTAATTTAACAGCATCAAGATTAATACCAGCTCTTGTTGAACCAACATTAACACTTGAACATACTAAATCAGTTTCAGCTAAAGCTCTTGGAATAGATTCGATTAATTCTCTATCTCCAGGTGCAAATCCTTTTTGAACTAAAGCACTATAGCCACCAATAAAATTGATACCAATTGCTTTAGCAACTTTATCTAATGTTTTAGCATATAATACAGGATCTCCTCCTGATACACCAACAAGCATAGATATTGGTGTAACAGCTACTCTTTTATTAACAATAGGAATACCATATTTCTTAGATATAGCTTCTCCTGTTTTTACTAAATCCTTAGCATAATTATAAATTTTATTATAAACCTTTTCACAAGATTTATTGATATCTGTATCCATACAATCAATTAGAGAAATACCCATTGTAATTGTTCTTACATCTAGGTTTTCTTCTTGAATCATCTTGATTGTTTCCATTATTTCATTATTAGTATACATGATTCACCTCAAGATTAGATTTTATGCATTAGATTGAAAATATCTTCATGCATTACATGAATTTCTAGATTCTTCTCTTTCCCTAAACCTACAAGCTCATCAACAAAATCATTAAATTCAATATCAAGCTTATCAATGTTGATAACCATGAACATTGCAAAATAATTGTCAATGATAGTTTGTGTAACATCATTTACATTTGCTTTATGATTTGCACATTTTTGAGCAACACTTGCAAGAATACCAACTGTATCCTTACCTACTACAGATAAAATAGCATTCATATTTAATACCTAACCTTTTTAAAATATTTCTTATTTATTTTACTATAATTTCTAATTATAATAAATAATCCCTATAAGATAATTATATTTTGAAAACGTTTTTTCATCTTATAGGGTTAAATATACAAAGTAATTACAATTTGAATAAATTAAAAATGTTGCAGCTGAAATAATTAATACAACAAATACAGGAAGTAAAAACCTAGCAATCATATAAAATACATTTGTTTGCTTTTCTATATGACGCTTTACAAATTGATCTGTTACAATAATAAGTGCAAGTATTGGAACAAATACAAATATTAGCCAGGAATAATCATTATTTACATATAGTTCTAATATTACACCATATCCCCCTGACATTATAATTAATGCCCAAGATAATACCATTATAACAACTAGTCCATGTAAAAATAGAATTCTTAACATTCCGTTTGCTTGCTTATAGTTTTTAAAAATAAAATTATAAACATATAAGCCTAAAACAATTATTAAAGAAATATAAAATAATATTGATATAATCAATCCAAGTATATGCACTTTATCACCCGGCTTTTCAAAAATATTATATTATATTTTATTGTTTTAATCAACAATTCATATTTATGGTATAATTAAATTGGTGGTAATATGAAAACCGAATTTTATATTTTAATTAAAGATATTATTAAAACTGAAGAATTTCAATCAATGAAATCTATAAAGCATCATAGATATACAAATACTTATATGCATTCTATTAGAGTGGCATATTTATGCTATCTACATTATCTTAAAAATCCTGATAAATATGATCTAATGACACTTTTACGTGGTGCATTATTACATGATTATTATTTATATGATTGGCATCATAAAGGTAATCCTCATATAAGACATTGCTTCGTACACCCAAGAAGGAGCTTTAAAAATGCTAAAAGAGATTATGGAGATATAAATAAATACGAAAAAGATATGATATTACATCATATGTGGCCAGTAACTCCAATACCTCCTCATACTAAATATGGATGGTTAATTGTAAAAATGGATAAAAAAGCTGCAATGCATGATTATGCAATTAAAAGACGCTATAAGAAAAGAAAAAGAAAAATGAAAAAGCTAGAGAAACAAAAACAAAAAGTCATCGCTTAGGATGACTTTTTTATTATGGTCTAAATAATTCATTATTAACAGGAGCTGGATCTTGATGCTTTGCATCAGTTAAAATCATAAATCCAGGGAATGATGTTTTAAATACATCTCCTCTTAATACTAATTGAGCTTTTGCTCTTTCATCATCAATTGATTTATATCCAACAGGAGCAAATAGAGCAACAACCTTTGATTCAGGTAATGTTTTATCAATTCTCTTTTCATTTACTTCTTTTTCTATTTGCTTACATAAATCAACAATTTTTAATCTAAACTCATCATTTATACCTACAAAATTAGGATATACAGATGGGAATACTACTATTGCATAGATTGTACCATCTCTTTTACAAATGATATTTGGGAAATCCTTTCTTGGGAATCCTGGTTCAATTTTGAATCCTTTTGGTAAAATTATATTTTTAGTAATATAATCTACAGCCATAGCATGTAATTGCTCTTGATTAATTTTATCCTCATCTTTAATATTTTGAGGAATTCCGTCTGCCCAAATAGATTCTGGAATTTGTTGATTTATTTCTTTGTTATCATTCTCCACCTTCAATTACCTCATTTCCATCTTTGTTTTTTGTAAAGAATTTTAATATTTTCTTAGGGAAGAAGCTTACAGCTTCTGCTAAAACCATTGGTAAAATGATTACAGCTTCTTTATAAGCATTTTTCCTAATATCTTCTTTTGTAATAACATTACCATCTGAATATAGATATCTTCTTGTTACACATCCTATTCTTATAGTAAGTAATGCATTTGCTACACCATCCATTATACCATCAATTACCTTTCCAAGCATAGGAATATTTGAAATTGTATCCATTGCAGTTTTTGGCATAACATCATTAATAGTTAAATTATCTAATCCATCAGCAATTAATGCTGTTGTAAATACATTGACTGTTAATTTTGATAAATTTTTCATTGATGGTCTAAATCCACATACTTCTACTATATCTTTAATCATATTTAAATTAACAGTAAATGTTGTTGCCATATCAAATCTTGCTGATTGACAAATTGCAGTTGAAATCATTACAACCTTTGCTTTTTGAATTATTATTTTATTTATTTGCTTTCTAATAGAATTTTCAAATACATAATTTAAATTAATTAATAATTCTTCATTCTTTCTATATTTTGTTAGCATCATTACTTCATCTGATGGTAATTCATTATTTTTAATAATGTTTTTAGCTACCTTCTTATATGTAATCATTGCTTTATTTGTATTTTTATTCTCAACTGTAATAATTGATAAGGATGGACTTTTAACAATTATTACAATAGGTCTTACTATAGCTAATAATACTACTAGGACGATTAATACATAAAATCCTATTTCTAAATAAATAGATATTTTTCTTAATCTTTCTCCAATATTTAATATAGAACTTAATAATATTAATGAAAAAATAATTAAGCAACCAATAGCTATTGTATACCACAAATATTTGGTTCTATTTCTTTTTTTTGATTTCATAATTAAATATTAAAAGTAGCATAGAATTTTTCTTGTCTATTAGGTAAATATGATTCTCTATTCTTTCTTAATTCTTTACTACCCTTATCACTTTCTAAGTTTATATATTTAACTGCTGCTTGAACACTTCTTGCGAATGAAGATAATAATTCTTCTTCAGCTCCTTTAATTCCTGGCATTGTTATAAGTGTATGAACGCAGCCTTCATTATTCATAATTGTACCAAATAAAATACCAATTATTTTTTCACCATCTGATAATTCATATCCAATTATATCAAGCTCATATAAATGCTCCATAGCAAGCTTAATCATATTAAGCTTTGCAAAGAATGAATTATCAACATTATCGGTTTGTACTTTCACATTCCAATCATTCATAAATTCTAATATTTGTGGAAATTCTTCTTTATTAATCATTTTTACAAATGATTGCTTATACGTTCTTCTAAAATCATCAACTGCTTGTTTTTTCTTTTTATGCTTTAATTGAGAATAAATTGATAAATCAATAGCTTGATATAAATAAGAATTAAATTGAGGATTTTCATGTACCTTAATTCCAGCTTTCATAAAATCAAATTTATATTCTTCTGATATAGGTGCTACATGAAATTCAAATCCATTATCAATCGCATCTTGTCTAATTATCTCAAGTCCTTTTTCAAAATTACCATCACCAAATGGAGGGTAATAGCATATACCAATATCAGGCATTAAAAATCTGATGAATATATAATCATTTGTAAATGCTACTTCAGGCTTATATAAATCACTCCATAAAAAAATCCAGTTTGGATTATATGCATGTAGCCAAAAATTTTTCTTATCAGTAAAAGCTTTTAGTTTTCTAACATCTAGATATCCTAGTTTATGAAAATTAATCATTGAAATCGCTCTCCTTCTTTTAAATATTATAACAAATATTTAAATAGAAATAAAGAAAAACGATAGTTTGACCTATCGTTTTAGTTTACTATGCTCTTGCATTATTAAATGTATTATTAATTAAATTAATATATTTTCTATCAAATGAACCTAAAATGGAACCTACCTTTCCATTTTCAGGATAGTATTTATAGAATGCAATTGATAATGCATAATTATATGCTGCCCAGAATGGATCTGAATCATTATATGTTTTAGCATCACTTGACTTTGCTGTTTTCTTTAATTCATCTAAAGATTCACTTGATAAGCTTTCAGATGTATATTCATCATCCTTTAACGCTAATATTTCAGAATAAATAGAATTAAATGGAGTGTCGTAGCAAACATATTGAGTATTTGCATTTGCAGGATATACATAGTTATCTTCTGCTTCTTCAGAATCATCAGGAATATTATTATTAATCTTTTCTTCTTGAGAACACATAAAATCAATAAATTTATAAATTAAATCAGTTTTTCTGCTTGTTCTTCCTTTATCTTTTACAACAACTAAATTATCACAGAATGCTATTGTATCATCAGGAATAAAGATATCAAAGCCAACTTCATAATCCTTTAAATCTTTATATGTTCTAACATTTGTATCAGTTATAGCATCTAAGAATGGATATATTTCATCATTAGAAATCTTACCATCTAATAGAGCATTCATTGCTCTATATGCTGTTTGTTCAGCATAATAATATAAGAAATCTCCTGTCCACATGAAACCTAAATCTAGGTTTGTAGCAACAATTTGCTTCTTTATGTTATCAGTACCCCAAGCATTGAAGTTCATTTTTTCTACAAGTTTTCTGATTTTATCTAAATCAGATTGAGGTAATTCTTGATGTGTAGGTAATCCTAAATATCTACATGCAGCATAATAAGCATGTTGATGTGAATCATACATTGCAACATTTATACCTGAAGGTAATGCACTTCTATCAAATAATGATGCCCATTGGTTTTCGTTATTTAAAACTGCATCCTCAAGTCCTTCTTTTTTAGTACTATACATTATACCCCAAGTACCCCAAAGATATGGAATATAATAATTTTCTATTTTTTCATCAGTTCCAGCTATCATATCTTCTCTAATTGATAGGATGCCATCTCTTAAATCTTCTGATTCAGGATTATAATTATTAAGTCTAGAGAAATCAATTTCTTCAATTAGACCCTTTTTATACATCTTCATAACCATATAATCACTAGGACATACAACATCATAAACTGTTGTACCAGCGAATACCTTAGAATAGAAAATCTCATTAGATTCTCCTAAATCCATTAATACGTTACAATTATTTTGTTCTTCGAATGCATCTAGTAAAGATTCATCAATATATTCTCCCCAGTTAAGGAATAATAATGTAATTCTTCCTGTGCATGAAGATGCACTAAATAATGTAAAAACCATTAGAAATAATAACATAATTTTCTTTTTCATTATTTATTACCTCCAATTGCTTTTCTTATTTCTTTTTTAGCTTTCATTTCAACAAATTTATTTTTTAATAAATTATATAAAACGATGCCTACAATCATTAATACTGTTAATGCAGTAGAGAATGCATATACACCAGGGAATAATGATTTTCTTCCATAAGATGAATAAATCCAAATTGATAATGTATTATAACCATTACCAGTTGTGAAATATCCAACAACGAAATCTTCAAATGAAATAGTAAAAGCTAATACCATTCCTGAGAAAATACCGCCTTTAATTGCAGGAACTATTACCTTCCATACTGATTTAATTGGTTTAACACCTAAATCAAGTGAAGCATCTAATAGGTTAGGATCTATTTCTTTCATCTTAGGTACAATCGATAAGATTATATAAGGTAAAATGAAATAAATATGAGCAATTAAAATAGTCCAGAAACCAAATATATGCTTATTTATAGGTAATAATAATGAGAATATTAACATTAATGAAACACCGGTAACAATATCAGCATTTAATAGTGGAATATTATTTAATAAAATAATATGGCTTCTTAGTTTTGGAGGTAAGAAATGAATACCAATACCGATTAATGTACCAATTACAGTAGCTATTGCAGTTGCAATAATACTTGTTTTAAATGTATTAACAATTGAGTCATTTAAGCTTCTCTTACCAAACATATTTGTATAGTTTTTAATAGTGAAGCCAGCCCACTCAGTTGTCATATCAGTTGCATTGAATGATTGAATAGCAATTATAACAATTGCGTAATAAAGCATAAATACAGAGAAGACAATTAAAATAATGCTAATAATCTTCCAAGCCATCTTTAATGCTTTATGATCTTTATAACCATATTCCTCTAATGTAGCACGATGGTAATTAGCAGGATTGTATGGTTTTTCTTCTACGTTTAAATTATTATTTTCCATTAGATTAGTGTCTCTCCTTCCTTATCAACTTTGTTAACAATTAGGATAGAGCCTAATATAATTATCAATACTACTACTGCAAGGATTGAACCTTGGTTGTAGCTCATATTAATAAAGCTTTGTTCAATAATATTACCAATTAATAAGATATTACCATCACCTAAAATCTTTGGAATAGCAAATCCTGATAAGCATGGTAATAATACCATAATTGAACCTGAAACAATACCCTTAGATGCTAAAGGTAATATAACCTTCCAGAATTTTTTAGTTTCTGTTAAGCCTAAGTCAAGTGCTGCTTCATGTAGTAATGGATCAATCTTTTCTAAAGATGTATAAATAGGTAATACCATGAATGGTAAATATGTAAATACCATACCTAATATTACAGCTAAATCTGTACCAATTATATTTGGAAAGCTAAATCCAAATATAGATGATAAGATATTTTCAGAATAAAATACTGAAGCTAGGGCATTAATTCTTAATAAGAAATTAGTCCACATAGGTAATATTAATAATAATAAAACTAAATATTTATTCTTAATTTTTGATTTATATAATGAATATGCAATTAGCATTCCAAAGAAAATGCAAATTGCAGTTGTTATTAATGAATACTTTAATGAATTCAAAAATGCTACTAATGTTGATTTTTCTGTTAGGATTGTAAAGTTAGTAATTGTAGCTTCCATACCACCAATAGAAATACCTTCTGAATCAACAAACATAAGGAAAATCATAACAACTACTGGTACTAATGCAAATAAATATAACCAGAATTGATATGGTCTTGCCATCCTATCTAGGTGATGTGAAACTTGATGAGGTGGGATTACTTTATTGGAACTAGCTTTTTGCATGATCCATCAACCTTCATTAAACAAATTTCATAAGGGTCAACTGATAATCCAACATTTTCATCAGTCTTTACATCTTCGTAAGTATGAACTTTATATTCTTTACCTTCAATATTAACTAAAAGTTCATAATGAACGCCCTTGAATACAGATGAATTAACATGGCCAATTACCTTAGCCTTTTCAAGAGGTACAACATCCCAATCCTCTGGACGTATAACAACATCTACTGGTTCTTCATCATCAAATTCATATCCTACTACCTCAAAATCAGTACCTAAGAAATGAACTAAATTCTTCTTAACATAAATACCATCAAAGATATTTGATTCACCAATGAAGTTAGCAACATATCTATTATTAGGTTCATTATAAATATCTTTAGGTGAGCCTAATTGTTCGATTTTACCATCTTTCATAACAATGATTCTATCAGACATTGTCATTGCTTCTTCTTGGTCATGTGTTACGAAAATAAAAGTGATACCAAGATCTCTTTGCATCTCTTTTAATTCATATTGCATGTTTACTCTTAATTTGTGATCAAGAGCTGATAGTGGTTCATCTAGTAATAAGATCTTTGGTTTTAATACGATTGCACGTGCAATTGCAACACGTTGCATTTGACCACCAGAAATCTTATCGATTCCTCTACCTTCAAATCCAGATAGATTTACCATTTCTAATGCTGCTTTAACATCCTTATCAATATGATTTTTAATTGTTTTATTGATGTCAAAATAATTGCATCTTTCAGGATTCTTCGCTCCTACTCTCGTTCTTTCAGCGATAGTCTCCTCTTTTAGTTTGTCATATCCACCGTAGAATTCAATTAATCCCTTTCTACCGATGTTTTTCAAACCAAATGCTACGTTTTCATAAACGTTAAGATGTGGGAATAATGCATATCTTTGGAATACAGTATTAACAGGTCTAGCATAAGCAGGAAGATCGTTAATTATTTTTCCATTGACGATTATTTCTCCAGAATTTGGATACTCAAATCCGCCGATCATTCTAAGTGTAGTAGTTTTACCACATCCAGAAGGACCTAAAAGTGTTACAAACTCGTTTTCGTAGATAGTTAAATTAATACCATCAACGACGCAGTTATCACCATAGTATTTTACTATGTCGTGAAGTTCGATAATTGGTTGTTTCAACTCAATTTACCAAAAGAAAAGCCTCTCTCGCTTTTCATCCTTTCCTAAAAAATTATTTGATTTTTTATTTCTCTTGGCTTGTAACTGGAATTTACCTTAACTCCCCAAAATGCAATATATTTTTTTAATATATTATGCGACTATTATATACTTTATTTTTAAATATGCAATACTTTTTTTT
>CAMOUB010000013.1 GCA_946626345.1 uncultured Caryophanales bacterium
CTTTTTGTTCATTATTTTCTAATGCATCATATGCATCTCTTGCAGTCTTTACTAATCCTCTTGATTGAGGTGTATTCTCAATGATACCAATTGCATCAATCTTTGTAACAACATTATTTACATTATTATATAAAGTTTCTGCATTTGTTAATGCTTCATAATTTGTAATTTCATCTTGATCTTCTTCTAAAATTACACCATATGCTAATCTTGCTGCATCTATCTTTGCTTTTGATTCTGCTGTATATGCTACAGTTCCGATTGCATCAATCTTTGTAATTGCATCATTAATTGCATTTGTCTTTAATGTATTATATGCTGTTTCAGCTGCTGTTAAATCAGCATAATTTGTAACTAAAGCTTGTTCTTCGGAATCTAATGAATTGTAAGCTTCTCTTGCTGCATCAATTCTTGATTTTGAATCTGATGTATAAGATACCTGACCAATATTTTCAATAAAGCCATCTACACCTGCTGCGTTAATACTCCACTGTGCATAAACTGAAGTTGGAGTTCCTGCATCAATAATTGTATTGACTTCTTCTGCAGTTAATGAACTAGATATAGTATTTCCAGTTCCATTTTGTTCAGTATTCCAGCCTTTAAACTCATAACCTGTTCTAGTCGGAGTTCCTAATTCAGCGCTTGAACCATATGTTAATGATACATTACCTAGATTAGAGCCTCCGTTTCCATATCTATAAATAGATGCTGTTTTAGCAATAGCATTAAGTGTTCCAAAACTATAAGATGAAGAAACCGTATAGCTACCGACTCTATATATAGCATCTTCACTGTTTGCAGTTCCACTAATTAAAGTCCAGCCACTTTGTGCTTTATATCCTTTATCTAGTTTTGCAAAGCAATAAACAGTATTAGATTTTCCAAACTCTGTTCCACTAGCTGAACCACTAGTTGCAGATTTATTAGTAGAAAGGAAAGCAGCTTTTATGCCTGTTCCCTTTGAAAAAGTTATCGGATATGTAGTTGCCTTAATTTGGATTGATACGGAAGTTAATTCAACATTATTATACGTATAACTATAACTTATGTAGAAGTATATCTTCTCATATTCACTATACAAGCTGTTTACATTATACGTTAATGTGCCACTTTGTTTTTCACCAGGAGCTATATAACTTGGAACCGTATCATCATCATATCTGACATCAATTGCTCCCACTGAATCTACAATATTAACAGAAAAGTTCAATGCAGATGCGTAAGAACCATTTGATGGTCTTGTCCATACAATACAAAATGGATCTTCATTTCTATCAGTAATAATCTTTGAATTTGATACACTTTTAAGTTTGCTTTTATCCCATGAAAAGTTACCATATTGACCTTGAGCGTTACCAGAGTTGATATTAGCAAGAGTCAATGAATCAATAATTGAAGTAGCTGCCTCTGCTTGTGGTCCTTTAAAAAAGAACATAAAAAGACAGCTAAATATAATTGCTGAGGCACTAAGTAT
Source organism: uncultured Caryophanales bacterium (assembly GCA_946626345.1). Taxonomy (GTDB): domain Bacteria; phylum Bacillota_I; class Bacilli_A; order Acholeplasmatales; family Anaeroplasmataceae; genus Anaeroplasma. Next base: position 1,478 of record CAMOUB010000013.1, read on the forward strand.
ATAAAGTACCTTATTTTTAAAGAATTTTCTCATATAAAATCCTCCTTCATTTATTAAAATATAAATCGCATAGATATAATACAAATTAAGTATAGCACAAAAAGTGCAACAAAAGTGCAACAAACTATTTTATTGACTTTATAAATAATTAATTATCCCCCCTTCTATGCTTGAGGGGGATAGTTTTAATTAAAACTAATTAGTTAATGTAATTGTTTCATTAACAATATTAATAGAATTACCATCTTTATGACCAACTACTAATACATTATATTCAGTTGAACCACTTGGTATTGAAATATTAGCTGTCGTTACTTCATCTAATGTAATTGAACTAACAGTTATTACTTCACCTGATGATACATTAGTAAATGTTACATCAATTGAATCATATCCTGTCATCTTTGTACTTGAAATGTGGAATGTTGGATTAGCATCTCCTGTTGATTCATTTGTAACATTTTCATCTAGAATAATACTTCCAGGAACAGGATTTAAACCATTTGTGAATGCTGAACCACCATATATTCTTCTCGTTTTAAGACTATTTTCTTCAATATATTCATCTGTATCAAGTGCATATATTGAACAATAATAAGTATCATTAGTATTTTGTAATGTATCATAATATGATTCTTGCCATGACTCTAGAATGAATTTTCCTGTATATCCTGTAAATGCACCATAATAATTTGCTGCAGGATATAATCTACCTTCGAATAATACATCTCCATCATAACTTCCAGTTGCGACTTTAACATAGAATTCATCGTTCCATACTTTACTCTTATCTTCATATCCTAAATCAAATGTCATTATCTTATTACCAGAATTTGTCATATTCTTCGCAATAAATATATTACTAAATGTAGGGGTAGCAGGTGTAACTGTAATTTGACAGCTACCTGATATGTTGCCATCTGTTGCTGTTGCAGTAATCGTTGCTTCACCAACTCCTACTGTTCTTACATAACCACCGCTTGTAACAGTTGCTACATCTTCGTTAGATGATGCCCAAGTTACTGAAGTATCAACTGCATCACTTGGTAATACAGTTGCAGTTAATTGTTGATTTTTACCATGTTCGATAGATAATGTTTCATAATCTATGGAAACACTTGTAACATGTACTAAACCATCACCAACTATAACAATACATTCATCACTTATTGTACCATCTTGGTTTGTTACAGTAATTGTTGCTTCACCAACACCTATTGCTGTTATTTTGCCATTTGATACTGTTGCAACTTTCTCATCTGATGAAGACCAAATAACATCTTCTGTTGCATCAGCAGGTAATATTGTTGCAGTTAATGTTTTATCATTACCAATTACAAGTTCTGCTTCATTAGTATCTAGTGTAATAGATTCAATAGTTACTTTTTTCTTAACCACTACATTACAATAAGCAACTAGGCCATTTGTAGTTGTAGCACTAATTGTTGCATTACCTTCAGCTACTGCTATTACTAAACCCATAGATACTGTTGCGACATCTTCATTTGTTGATGCCCATGTAACTGACTTATCAGTTGCATCCTCTGGTGAAATAATTTGTCTTAATATAGAACTTTCACCTATAAATAGATTTAATTCTGATTCGCTTAATTCAATAGAATCAACTGCTATTTCTTTAGGAGAGACAGTAATACTACATGAAGCTTCATAATTTCCATCTTCTGTAGTTACATAAACTGTAGCACTACCTTCACCTACAGCCTTTATAGTACCATCTTCTACAATAACAACATTTGTATTACTAGATTGCCATTTAACATTTTTATTAGTTGCATTTTCAGGTAATATAGTAACAATTGGTGTCATTGTATCATCTACCATTAAATATAATTCTTTTGTATTAATAGAAATAGATTCAACTTGAATTGTTTCATCTTTTCCAGGATCTTCTGGATTATCACCAGGATCTTGATCTGGATTTTCATCAGGATTAATATCCTCATCATTATCATTTATAAAATCTTTAAAATTAGTAACATTACCATTTATAAGTATTTTACATTTCAATTCACTAAATTCTTCATTTAGTTCAATTTCAAATTCTTCCTTTGGTATACCTTCATAAACTAATACTTTATTTCCATTTAATAAAATATCTATTGTAACGAATTCAATTCCTTCTCCTTCATATTTAACATTAAAGAATAATTTATTATCAATAACCTTACTATTTATAATTTCAGCAGAATATTTATCCTTATCCTTTGTTAAATAATTTGCAGAATATAATTTTTTATTCATTCCATCTGTAATATCATATAGTTCAAAATTATAAACTGTACTAGGATTTAGGTCAGTAAATACATATTCCTTTTTATCAGTTAATATGGCATCTTCTTTATAATCATAATCATCATTAAATAAAGACATTAAATATACTTTATCTAAATCCTTATTAACTTCAAAGCCTAATTCATTACTTCTTAATATAAAATTAGATACCTTAGTAGATATAATTGAAGGAATAAAGCCAATTGATGTTCCTATAATTAATATAGATGCAACAATTGAGGCGAATACACCAAAGAACTTTTGAGGAAGATCAATCTTTTTATTTTCTTCCTTTTTTGTTTTCTTAACTATAAATGTAGAATTGTTTTCTTCATCATATTTAATATTTTCTTCATTAGTTAGAAAACTTTCTTCCGCACAAAATGTTTCTTCACCTAAGCTTTTTTTGTTTTCTTCATCTATTAAATAGATATCGTCTTCGTTATCTATATTAATAATGCTTTTATCTAAATCCATAATTAATTCCTATCATTAACATCTTCTAATCCGTTTGCAGCCTCTTTTTGATTTGTAACAAATTCTTTAGCATCACGCTTTTCTTTTGAGGTTGCTTGTTCGAATTCGATTGGTTCATTGATAACAATTTGTGGGAATGGAATATTAATATTATATTTATCGAATAACAATTTGAATTGTCTATTCATATCTCTTTCAACTTGATATTTAGCTGTTTCTTCACATTTTGCAATAAACTTTAAATTAACTGATGAATCAGCAAGTGCTGATACACCTTTATAGAATGGACCTTCTTTAATTTCAGGTATTGCTTCTTTAATCATTGGAAGATTTTCTTTTAATATAGCTTCTACTCTTTCTAATGATTCACCATATTCAATACACATTTCAATCGAAGCAAGTGATAATTGATTAGTCATATTAACTAATGCTCTAATATCTGAATTGTTAATAACCTTAATATTTCCACCAGCATCCTCAATTTGAGTATGTCTCATACCAATTTCTTTAACTGTACCTCTAAATCCATCTGCAACAATAATATCACCAACATTGAATACATCTTCAAATACGATGAATAATCCAGCAATAATATCAGCTAATAATGGCTGAATTGCTAAACCAACAATTAAAGATACAATTCCAATACCTGCAAGGATTACTGTAGTATCAACACCAAATGCAGATAATACAAAGAATAACCATACAAGTACTGTTGCATATTTAATAACTGAAATAATAATTGTTAATAAGCCTTTTAATTTCTTAAATAAAGGTAATATTAATTTCATTATTAATCTTAATACAAAGCTAATACCAAATATGAAGAATGTATAACTTACAATTCTTACAAATATATTCATATTAGCTGCGTTTGAAAAAATATTAAAGCTACGATAGAACTCATTTGCAGCTCCAAACATATATTTACCAAAAATTAGTAACACAAAATAAAATAGTGTTAACCCTAAAAATACATAGACTAAAACTTGTTCAAACATTGATAGTTTTTTATTTCTTAGTTTCATACTATCCTCCTTGGTTTTAAAAATCAAATAATTTCATTTAAATCATAACAAATCCGTTGCAACAAAACTGCAACAAAAAAATTATATTAGTTTCATAAAGTGTTTTCATTTATAGAAAATAAAAAAGCTAAGAGTTAAAGAACACTTAGCCAATTTATTATAATTATATCTTCATTATTTAAAATAAAAATGCCCAGTTTTTTGCGGGAGAGAGTAGGGAGGGCATTTTTACGGAGAGAAAAAGATATAATTATTTAGGGAGTTTTTATTCTTAAATAATATATTGATTTAAAAAATACTAACTACTTCTTAAATCAGCTATATAATATCAAACCACCTGCAACAAACTTGCAACAAAAAAACAACATTCTAGAAAAAAACTAAAATGTTGTTTTCAAATTAATTATTATCATCAAACATTGCCCATGAATATTGAATCATATATTCACCCCTATAGGCTCTTATAGCTTCTGGATTATTTTTCTTATATTCATATGCATCACAATCTATTTTTGATACATCTATAAAGCATTCATTATATCTTTTAATAAAAACATCAGACGCTCCTACTTCCTTTAATGTATCTTGAATATCTGCGATTAAATTTCTTAAATAAGAATTTTTATCCTCATCCCACAAAACGGCATTTAATTCATTCATATTAGTAGCAGCTCCTTCTCTATCTACTAAATATGCAAATAACTCTTTAGATTTTTGCCTATGGAATTTTAAAGGAACTCCATCCTTAAATACTTCAAAATTACCAAAACATTTGACCTGTATTAGTTTTTCATTATTTTGTTTTTCAACACTATATCTTAATCCATCTAACTCTTTTTTAATATCTTCTTCACTAACAGGCTTCATAATATATCCTGATGCATGTAATTTATATGCATCTATTGCATAGTCATCATATGCTGTAACGAAAATAATATTAATTTGTGGATTAATACCAATTAGCCTTTTGGCCATCTCTACTCCATTATAGCCAGGCATTTCAATATCTAAAAAGGCAATATCAATTTTTATATCTTTTACTTCTCTAAATGCCTTAACCGGATTTGTATAAATAAAATATTCATCCTCTGGTCTTATTTTCTTACAGATTTTTTCTAGACGTATTAACTGTAATTCTTCATCGTCTACAAGTAATATCTTCATATTCTCCCTCCCTATTATTTATTTATCAAATGATACAATAACCTTTGTGCCAATACCTACCTCGCTTATAATTTCCATATTCCCGTTTTTTGTTTGATTGATTCTATACTTAATATTTTGAATACCAAAATGGGTATTATCACTAAAATCAATTTGATTAATATCAAAGCCAACCCCATCATCAATTATTTCAATGATATATGAATTATCATTTTCATATGCCTTAATATTAACACTACCTCCATCAATCCTTTTTAAAATACCATGCTTAATTGCATTTTCTACTATTGGTTGAATTGTAAGTGGAGGAACATTAAATGCTGTTGCTTTAATATCAAAATTAACATTAATTCTATTTTTAAATCTTAATTTTTCAAGTGATACATAAGCTTCAATATGCTTTAATTCATCACTAAAAGGAATTAATTTAGTTTCTGTAATAGAAGATAAATTTCTTCTTAAATAACGTGTAAAATCATCTAAAGATTTTTGAGCCTGTGTTGGATCAATTAAAATTAATGTTGATATTGCAGATAATGAATTATATACAAAATGTGGTCTTATCTGTGATAACATTAATTTCATTTGAGCTTCTTTATTCTTCTTTTCTTCTTCAGCTAAATCTATATTCTTTTGAATATTAACAAAGAAGAATAATACTTCTACAGCTATAATTATTGATAAATATGCAATTGCGTAGCCCTTAAAAATATTTTGAAAAATAATAGCTACTAAAGGTAAAAAACAATACATTGTGAATGCTAATTTACCTCTTCTACTTAGTTTTTTATTTAATGTGGTAACAAATAATACTATTACAAGCATAATAAGCTGGTATCCTTGAGAAATAAACATAAATTTAGTTCTATAATAGATTCCATCTTTTGCATAAAAGAATATACCTGTAAATGCGTTTATAATATCTAATATAACAAATATCGAAAACAATAAATAATTAACAATAGATAATCTAATCTTTTTTTCTTTAGCTAAAAATATAAAGCTTAGAGTATATATAAATAACAATAAAACCTCTATATTATTAAATATGTAAAATATTGTATAGAAAGTAATAATATATGGACTTGAAGAATAATATATTTTTATTATTGTAAAAATTAAATATATTGCAAAATGAAATGCGGTAAAAGAAATAAATACTAATAACCATTTTTCATCATTTCTTTTATTCTTTTTCAAAACAATATCAACAATATGTACAAGGAATATTAATATACCAATAGCGCATATTGTAAGATTAACCCCCACATTTAAATCCATTATATTTACCTCAAAAATAGAAATACTTATATATAATATATAATAACATATTTAAACAATAATTAATAATTAAATAATAAAAAATGTAATATTAACTTAAATTCGTTCATTTTTAATTAAGATAAGCTAAAATCTTGATCATAATTAATGATTATTTCATAACCATTAATTACATTTTTTGTTTCTTCTTTTATCTTTTCTATAGTTTCATGTGGATTAATATCATCGAATGAAATTACTAAATCAAAATTAATAATTTTTGTTTCATTATCTATATAAAAACCATGAATTTGAAGTACATTATTATAGTTTCTAACTATACTTAATATACTAGAATATATATTTTTTGTATATTCATCAGAAAAATTTTCAGCATAAATACCTATAGTCATTATTGTATTATATTTGTTATACATTAAGCTTGATATATTTCTTTCTATTAATTGGATTTCTTTAGCTGTTAATTTATCACTAACACCAATATGAACTGATCCAATATTTTTATTATGACCATAGCTATTTAATATTAAATCATATGACCCAAGTACACCAGGAATTGAATTAATTGCATCTTTTATTTCATTAACATATTCTTTATCAAATCTATCTCCAATCATTGAAGATAATGATTCATTTAATACACCAAAGCCACTCTTTAGAATAAATAAGCCAATAATGATACCTAAATATCCTTCAATATAAAAATTAGCATATTTAGCTATAAACATACCAATTAGTGTAGATGTAGATAAGATAGAATCAAATAATGCATCAAGTCCTGATGCCTTTAGGGCATCACTATCTATTTTTTTACCTTTATATCTAAAGAATAATCCTATTGCAATTTTTACTAATATTGCAGCTGCAATAATTATAATAGAATATATTTCAAATTGTGGCATTGTGCCATTTTGAAAATAATCAATTATAGATTTAATTGATTCATAAATAGCCATACCACCAGCAAATAATATTAATATAGCGATTAATGTAGATGTAATATACTCAATTCTACCATAACCATAAGGATGTTTCTTATTAGGCTTTTTACCTGATAATTTAGTACCTATTATTGTAATAATACTAGATAAAGCATCAGTAAAATTGTTAATAGCGTCCATGATAATTGAAACAGATCCTGCAATTATACCTACAAATGCTTTAAAGCCTACTAAAAAGAAATTACCTATTATTCCTATAAAACTAGTTTTAATTATTTCTTTTTCTCTTAATTTTTCATTCATGTTATCGCCTTTTTCATTTATATATTTTTATTTTAGCATATATTATTAATATATTTCTAACATTTTATATAAAGAAAAAAACTGAGCATTTTGCTCAGTTATTATTCTCCCTCAGGTTCATAAACTTCTCCGCCTTCACTAGGTGAATCATTATTACTAATAACACAAATATCTTCAATTTCGATATATTCGTCTAAAATAAATGGCTTATTATATTTTCTCATTATCTTATACCTACTGTGATTGTATCAGATGATACAACATGGCCATCAATATATTCGACCTCAAACTTCATTGAGAATTCTACACCATTATACATACCATCTGTATTAGTTATGGCAACATATACATATCTTACGCCATCTGCTTTTTCTTTAACGTATTTACCACCAAATTTAATTGCAGTATAAACTAGTGGAACAATGCTTTCAGTAGTTTCACCTGTTTGACCATTTGTTACAAACATTTTAATTCTTGCAATATCACTACAAGATGTGAATTCATTAATTGTACCAATTAATAAAACTTTCTTAATAGATCCATCTTCTCTATATGAACATACATAATCAGTTTCAGAGATTGTTTCTTCGAATTCATTATAAGATGCTTCTACTTCTTTTAATGTATTTAATGCATTAATAACTGCATCATTATTCTTATCAGATTCAATTAATGTATTATATAATTCATTAGCTTCATTAATTAATACATATGAAGAAGCTTCACCCTTTAATTCGTTTGCTTCATTAACTTTATTAACAAATGCGTTAACATTAGAATTTGATAATTCATTAAATGCGTTTAATTTAGCTTCAAATTCATCTTTATTAGATACTAATTCTTGATCTAATAAATTATTATATGCACTTGAAATTGTTGCTAATTGATTTTTATATTCTTCAGTATACTCAACTTCACCTAAATTATTAATTAAAGAAATAACTTCTTGTGTATTATTATAATTAGCTTCAAGTTCATTATATTTATCTAATGCTTCTAAATATAATGGATAATTAGAAATTTCATCATTTGAAATACCTAAATTGTTTGCTACAACAATTTCAGATGCGATATCATCTAATAATGCTTTTGATTCTGCATCATAATTAATATATACTTGAGATCTTCTAGCATTTGGATCAACTAGCTTATTAATCTTGTTTTCAACTTTTACAAGTTCAGTATATTTTTCAGATATTTCTAAATATTTATCATAATTCTTAATTTGTGATACATGATCTACACCATTTAATGAAGATTTAACTTCATTTAATAATTCTTCATATACAACTGATGAAGATAGACCATTTGTATTATAATAATTAATTAAATTTTCAATTGCTTTATTTGTATTATCTCTATATGTTACTTCTTGGCTAGATACTACAGTTAAACCAAATAATACAACATATTGGTTTTCTGATCTAATACCTAATGTACCTTGGTTACCAAAAGTAAATTCAGAATAATAAATCTTATCTAACTTTTCAGTAATAGTTTCAACAACCTTAAATTGTCCTGTTGTATCTTCATCAATTACTTTAATTGTATTATCAGTTGATACACTATATGAATTATTTGTTGGTTCTTTATCACATACTGTGTAATAAAAACCACAAGTAGTTCCTTCTTTTGCACTTACATAATATTGTGCTAAGTTTTGATCATCAAATAAATATGATACAAAGAATGAGAACCAACCACCAAAGCTATTAACTTTTGTTTGCTTAGCATATAGGCCTTTAGTGAATGTATAATCACCATATGTTAAATCTGCTTTTAAGTTTTGACCAGAATAATTATTTCCTGTCATTAATTTTACATTGTTTTTGTTAGCTATAGTAGTTTGAGCATTATAATTTTTGCCTTCTTTTGCGTTGTATACGAATTTGTCATTTGAAACAACATCTTTAGTGGAAGCGTTTGCAGTTTGTGCACATAGAAAAACGCTTAAAGCACAAGTAGCTAAAGCACCTACAGCCATTAACTTTTTCTTCATCAAAAAAATCCTCCTGTTATAATAGTCAATTACATAAGATGAAAGTCTTTTTTTGCAACTGGCTATCCACAGAGGGACCCTATAGCTTTGCGTCGCTAGATTACTCTAGCTTTGCTATTTTAATTTTTTCCCAATTTCATCCACATACATTATATCACGAAATCAAGTCAAATCAACATTTTTTTTGAAAAAATTGCATTTTTTACTATTTTTGTACAATAATTTTATCAATATAATAGAATTTGTCTTTATATTTAATATTTAATTCTAATTTTATAATGTCTCCACCATTTTTCTTAAAACTGTATGTGCTATTTATATCGTTACCATTAAAATCATTAATAATATTATCTATGCATGATACATCGATCATATTTAAACATTTGTTTTTATAGTCCCAATCTTCATATCCTAAATATGAAGAAAATAGTCCTTCGTTCTTTATTATATTAATATGATTATCTACATATAATATTGGCTTATTTAAATTCTTTAAAGATTCAGGTACATTAATTATTTTAGGAAAGAATATATTATCATATAATTTATAATCTTCTTCTTTTTTAGCATTGTACATTAAAATATCGTAAATATATGAATCATTATCTTCTAATATTCTTATAAAATATGTTTTATCTAATAATTTAATAAATGCTTTAAATTCTTTATGTGATTCTCCTATTTCATGAATTAATGATTTTAATATTTCATAATTATCATATTTTTTATTTTCACATAATAAATCTAGATTAAATCCTGCAAAGCTAGATTTATCAGATGAATAATATAAATTTCTAAATGAACTTGTATTTATTTTTACATTCTTAATAAAAATCATATCTAATATATTTTTCATAATTAATACCTCAATTTAATTTTAGCATAATGTAAAAATATAAAAGGAAATATTTTCACAAAAATAAAATGCATTAAGATAATCCTAATGCATTTATATATTAAACTTCTAACATTTCATTAAAGATATTATATAAATCAATATATCTATCTTTAATCATTTTTACATCTTCTCCTAATTCTATTATATTATTTGAATCCTTATTCCAAATAGACCATTCTGGATTTGTTTCATTATTAGGATTACCTGTTTTAATAAAATTAAGCCAATAATTAAACATAGTATCAGATAATTTTAAATCTGACTTATTATATCTATATTTATATTTTGTATTCTTTACATTTCCATATGCATATATCATTTCACCTGAATGATATGTCCCATAATATGAATTATCCTTTGTAAATTGATATTTATATACCTTAACTCCATTATCATATGCCATTTTACTCCATGATTCATGAGGGTATATAAACCACCATACAGATAATATTTCATTAAATGCGCTAAAAGCATCCTTTTCAATTTTATCTTTATATAATTCCATTATTTTATTTGTGGTATTTATGTCAAATACTTCATTTAACCTATCTTTTATATTTTTCTTATTTGTTGGATTAGTTAAATATCTAGGAATAATAAAGGCATCTGCCTCTAATACATTATATCCATTTAATAATGCTTCTTCGTTATTGTTACCATCTAAATATATTTCATATGGATCTTTAGGTATTGCATATCCATCTTTAGTCATTTCACTATTTGTATATTTAGTATTAACTAATTTAGATGCTTTTACTTTTCTTAGTTCATCAATAGAATTACATTTAAATTCCTTTAATATATCATCACCCATTTTTAAAGCCTTATTTATATCTCTATATGTGTGTGGTGGCTTTTTTATTATAAGTGAGCTTGATTCACCAATCGCTCTTTTAAATAATCCTTTTGCAAGAGGTGATACACAAAGGGCTGATACACTTGATGAGCCTGCAGATTCTCCTGCGATTGTAATATTATTTTTATCTCCACCAAATCTATCAATATTATCATTAATCCATTTTAAAGCTTTTATTTGATCTAATAGGCCATAATTACCTGTTGTTTTATTATCTGATTCATTTATTAAATCATTATGAGCTAAATAGCCAAATATACCAAGTCTATATTGTATTGTAACCATAATGACTCCATGCTTTGCCATTTCTTCTCCGTTATAATCAGAAAACGCACTTGAGCCTGAAGTTAGAGATCCTCCATGTATAAACATTAATACAGGTAGGTTTTTATCTTCTGTATTTGGTTTCCAAATATTTAGGTATAATGAATCTTCACTAACATTTTGAATTGTTTTAGTTGAATAATCAGGATGCCAGCTCTTTTGAGCATAGATATCCACAATAGATGACATTACCTCATTATCTATTTTTTGGTATGATCTATTTTCAAATTTAGAACAATCTTTAACATTATCCCAAGGAATAACATCTTGTGGTTCTTTCCATCTTAATTCATTAATAGGTGGTCTAGCATATGGTATACCTGCATAAATTTCTACAGTTTTATTCTTATTATAAACACCTTGAATCTTTCCACCTTCAACTTCTAATATTTTAGTTTTAGTAGGGTTATTATAATTATATGCATTAATATAGCCTCTTTCAGGTCTTGATGAAATACATATTATTAAGCTTGATGATACAAAGCCTAATAGTAATAATAATTTTCTTTTTACACTTGAATGTCTAAATATAATTCTTAAGCAAAAATAAATAGCAATAAGTGAAAGCTCTAATATTAAAAGAGGCATAGGTCCATTAGCTAAATCTAAATAAAAGATTATTAATAGACCAAATATTGTTAATAAAACTGTATAAATAATCCAAAATATTAATTGTTTTGTCTTCATATTATCACCTCTTTTAAAAAATAACGCATAGAATCCTATGCGTTAATAGCTTATGCGTTTAACTTTTTAATGATATTAGGTAATTCTTTATCTACTTTATCATTATCTAATTGGCAAGTACCTGCGTTAGCATGTCCTCCGCCACCATATGATAAGCATAATTCACCAATATCTACCTTAGATTTTTTATTAACAATACTCTTTCCAATCATAACTGCAGTATTTTGTTTTTTAAATCCCCATGCAACATGTACTGAGATTTCTGTTTCAGGATACATTGCATATACCATAAATCTATTACCTGCATAAATAATATCTTCGTTTCTTAAATCAATAACTGCAACTTTTCCATATACTTTAACAATTCTCTTTAATTGTTCTTCAAATAATTTTGCTTGTTCAAAATATAATGTAGTTCTTTCTTTTACATCATCTAATTCCATTATTTCATCGATACTTAAAGTTAAGCATCTATCAATTAATTCCATCATTAAATCATAATTAGAAATTCTAAAATCATGGAATCTTCCAAGACCAGTTCTTGGATCCATTATATAATGTAATAATACCCATTTTGTTGGATGCAATATTTCATCAATCGTAAAATCAGCAGAATCTCCTTTATCTACTGCTTCAATTAATTCATCTGAAATTCTTGGGAATGTCTTTTTACCACCATAATAATCATATACAACTCTAGCAGCACTTCTAGCATTAGGATCAATAATTAATTTTCCACCAGTTTCGATTGCTTTTAATCTATCAACTTCACTTTCGTGGTGATCAAATGCTATACCTACTCTAGGATCGTATGGTAGGTTTGTAGTAATATCATTTTCTGATAATTCTATTTTTCCATCTTGGACATCCTTTGGATGAACAAATTTAATATCATCTATAAGGTTTAATTCCTTTAACATCATTGCGCAAGCAAGACCATCAAAATCACTTCTAGTAACTAATCTTTTCATATTTCCTCCAATATTAATTTTAAAAAAGTATTTTTATACTTTTATTTTATTTAAATATGCATTAATTGTCAATATTAGACCATATTAAAAAAATAAATCCACTAACTAAAATTAGTGGAATTATTATTATATTTCTTCAATTAAAAATGATATAGGTCTAAAGCCATCATTACAAGATATTATAGCTTTAGATTCATCTTTCATCCAATTATCATAGAAAGGTTTTTTATTAATAATAGAATCTATAAATGGCTTTATAGTTTCCCATGCACTTAAGCATAAATTATCTGGTTTATTTATACCATCAGTATAAAATGTATCATTTAATTTAATAGTGCATAAATTTTCTTGTTTTATTTCATATTTATCCATTAAATCTTTATATTCTGTTTTTCTAATAGCTGTTATTTTAATCATAGAAATTACCTATTATTCATAGCTTTTATTATATTTATTTTTATAATAATGTCTACTTCTTTAAATACGCTTTTAGCTCTGGTAATATATTTTTACAATCATTATAGCCTAGCATATATATTTCTTTTAGCTTACTTAAATCCTTTTCAAGCATTCTTATTTGAATTGGCTTAGATGGTGCTATAACAAATACATCACCTTTATTTTCTAATTTATCTAATTCATCACAGGTTAAATTATAATCCTCATCTGTTCTTGCAAGAATATATGAAAAATGAGGGTAATTAGCATACCATCTTTTAGTAATACCATATCTTCTATCAAAATTAGGCTTTATTCTAAATGATTTATCTCTTGTTCTTATGACAACTATCTTTTTATGTCCATTATTAATTGCATATTTAAATGGAATTCTATCATCACATCCTCCATCTAAATATGGTTCATCTTCAATATATACTGGCTTTGAAAAATAAGGTAGGGTAGCTGATGCTTTTACGCAATCCATTAAATCTTCTCTATTATTATCAAAATATCTAGCTTTACCTGTTACTAAATTTGTCGCAACCGCAATAAATTCTCTTTTACCATCCTTTATTCTATCTATATTTAAATCAGGTACATTAGGTAATTTACCAAATGCGAAATCTAGATTAATAAATGATTTTCTTTTTGTTTTTAAAAAGGCATTAATACCTACATATCTTCCATCATTTCTATATCTTAAATTAATATGAGCACTTCTTCCTATTTGACCAGATACATAATTAATTCCATTAAGTGCTCCGGCAGATACTCCAATAGTTGTTTTAAAATTAATATCATTATCCATAAGGCAATCTAAGACACCCTCTTGATATAATCCTCTAAAAGCACCACCCTCAAGTATAATTGCACCAGGAGTAATTGTATCAGATGCATCTTTTAAAGGTATATCTTTTAAAAGATTAAATATTTTATTATTTTCTGTCATAATACCACCTATTTTCTAAACAATACTATTATAGTACTAATTCATTAATAGTATAATATAAAAATTATAAAAAATGGCTCTTTGTGAGCCATTTAACTTATTCATTTAATTTATATCCTAATATTGTTGATGCGAATGTGATTAATACTAAATCATAATCTTGCCACATTCTTGTTACAGCATTTTCGTATAAAATGATAAATCCTTTATCAGCTACTCTAACTGCAACAAAGGCATGTACTCTCTTTTCTTCCATGTAGAATACTGCATCAGGGAATCTTTCTTTAATATCTTGTGGATTAGATGATGGTAAGATATTTTTATCTCCAATCATCTTATCTATAATGAAATACGCATTTTTTCCAAAATGATATTTCTCTTTTGTTTTTGCAGATATTACATCATTATCTTTATCTAGATAGAATAACTCTGCAGGGTGTAAGGCAGAATATAGATAAGCAATAGTTTTTATAATTGAATCATCTTTATTTGATGGTTCAATTATAGATTTAATATCTTGAACCTTACTTAATAGAGAATTAGTTCCTCTTTCATTTACTACTATATCTTTATGCTTTTCATGTACATATACGATATAGCAGTTTCTACCTTTCATTTTACCTCTATATAAGGCTTTATCCATCTTTAAGAATAAATCATTATAGTTTTCAGCATCCTTAGGGAATGATGCACTACCTACTGTTGCTGTAATAAATACTCTAACCTTATCGATATAAATAGATCTTCTTACTGCACCATCTTGTGCATATAATGAGCCTAAAAATGAGTGTACATCCTCATATGTATTTGATTTTAAATAAATTAAAATAAATTCATCTCCACCAAATCTACCTACAAGTCCATCTTCACCCATACATCTTTTAAGTGATTCACCAATTGTTTTTAAACAAAAATCTCCTGCACCATGGCCATATGAATCATTAATATATTTAAAATTATCTAAATCCATCATGCACATTGCAAATGGAGTATTATTATTAACTAATGTTCTTGCAAAATCTAATATATATTGTCTTGAGATAACTCCAGTTAAAGAATCCAAAACAAAATTTAAATCAGCACCCTCAAAATATTTATATTTTTTTAATTCTTCTTTAGTGTACATAAAAATATACCTCCCATATTAAATTATTCTAGCGATACTTATAATATAATTATAAATAATCAATAATTATTTGTCAATAAAATGAAAATGCATAGGCATCAGCCTATGCTAATTTTCAATTAACGAATTTTTAATTTAATAATTCATTAATTTCTGATTCAGTTAAGCTATTTTTTTCTAATAATGCATTAACTAAAATATCTAATTTATCTTTATTTTTAATAATTAAATCCTTAGTATTATTAAATTCAGTATCTAATATCTTATCTATTGCGTTTATAACAATTCCACCATCTCTAATATCTAAGGCATCAAGGCTTATTAATGAATCATTCATTCCATAATCAGAAACTATAGCACGAGCTAGGGCTGTTGCGTGATATAGGTCACTTGATGGACCTGTAGTTAAGCCTTGGCATTCACCAAATTCAATTATTTCAGCAGCTCTACCTGCAAGTGAAACCCTAATTTTAGCTAATAATTCTTCCTTTGTTAAATAATTCTTCTCAGAATCCCCATATTGCATATATCCACCATATCCACCGCGTGATACGATTGTTACATATGCAGGAGTTTTACCTGATAAATAACATACTAGGGCATGGCCTGATTCATGAACAGCTGTTGTTTTAATTTCTTTTTCAGTTTGTTCATTTGCTTTACCATTCTTGTTTTCATCAACAGTATTAGATAATATTACGTCAGTTAATTTATTTCCATTACAATTTCTTAGGGCATGTTCAACTAAAAGCTCTAAGTCTGCAGGGCTATAATAAACTGTTCTTGATGCGATATTATTTATACATTCATCAGATATTGTATTAATAGAATGCTTCTTTAAATAATAATGTAAGAATTCAATTCTTTCCTTTTTATTTGGAAGATCTATCTTTATTTTTCTATCAAATCTTCTAACGAATGCAGGATCTAGTATTATTGGGTTAATAGATGTTCTTTCAAGTGGATAATTTGTTGCTGCTATAACTATAATAGGACGCTTAGCATCAAATTTAAATCCATCTAATTCTGATAATAATTTATTTAATATACTTTCAGATGGACCACCTAAGCCTCTTTCTTTTGCAATAGCATCAACCTCATCAATAAATATTACTGCAGGAGCATATTTTCTTGCTTTATTGAATAATTCACCAACATAATCTGGTGATTTTCCAACAAAATCAGATGCATTCTTTTGAATAAATGATACAGTTGATTCACCAGCTAATGCTTTAGCGAGTAAAGTCTTACCTGTACCAGGAGGACCATATAATAATATACCTCTTGGTGCTCTTATACCATTTTCTAGATATTGAACTGGATTGTTTAAATATCTAATAAAATCCTTTAATGTTTCTTTTGCATCATTAGAACCAATTACATCTGAGAATTTAACCTGTGGTCTATCTATATCTAAGACAAAGTCATTATCATCTGCTGCATTATAATCAACACTAAATTTGATATTATACATTTCAATTTCAATAATATCATCATATAGTTTTTGTCTTGTTCTATAGCTTAATACCTTATTTTCTCTATTTAATTGGAAGCAATTTCTTGCCATAGATGCTCTATTTTTAGCTAAAGTACAATCTACAACAAAGTTTTCATCAGATCTAATTAAACCTTTAATTCCTATTTTAAATAATGTGGCAAACTCATTGTTGCCTCTTCCGTCATTTATAACATATAGAGGAATTTCACTATGGTATTCATTACAATATGTAATTAAATCTCTACCTTCTGATTCTATATCTTCTATATCATTATATACATTTTTTAATCTCTTATTAGTTTCTAAATCACAGATTATAAAATCAATATCTTTTCTTAATAATTCTTTTGCTCTATCAAGCTTTTTAGCATGATAGAATTTTACACCTTCAATATTAATATCTAATGATTTAAACTTCTTTTCATCTACAAAGATTAATATATTAGTTTGCTTCATACTAAAATATTTTTCATTATTTTTAGTATCAATGCTAAATTTAATCTTTTTAATCTTAGATAATTTATCCTCATCTAATTGTCTTAATGCCTCAATAGTTTCATCTTCTATATATTTATTACATAATCCAATTAGATTTCTACCATCAGCCTTACCACCAAGCTTATATAATAAAGCAGTAATTAAATCATCACTAAATTCAATTTTTGCAAAATCATTCTTTTCAAAATCTTTAACCTTTTTAGTAAAAGCTTTTTTTGTAATTTCAAATAATGAATAAGGCTCTAGATGATTAAATACTAAAATACCATTAGATGAAAATCTAGATAATAATGATGCAGGGAATAATGGATTTTGATTATCTCCCTTTTCATTCTTTAATGCATTAATAATCTTTTTATTAGATAATAATGATAAATTACCTATAGTATCTTCATATAATGCTTTGCCTGCATTTGTAGTAAATATTAATATTGTATTTTTAAATGATACATCCTTTTCTAATTGAGGGTCATTAATATAACCATCATTATATAATTGTAATAATAAATTCTTAACAGAGGCTTCAGCCTTATCTACCTCATCAAAAATGATAACACAGTTGGGGTTATCATTAACATATGATGTAACAAGACCAGGTCTAGAATTTTTATATGTTTTATCAAAGCCTTTAAATCTACAAATAGCATCCTTATCTGAATATTCTGATAAATTTACAATTAATTTATCCATTTCTAAAGCTTTAGCTATTTCTTTTGCTAGTAAAGTTTTACCTGTTCCTGGAGGTCCTGCAAATAAAAATGATCCTTTTAGTGGTTTATTTTTATCTTTAAATACTAAAATATCAAATAAGCCAGATAAAAATCTATCTATTGCAGCATCCTGTCCTACAACTACATCAGTTAATTGTTTTCTAACATTAGCTATTTTAAGCATTACTTCTTTTAAAGATGTCTTTGGCTTTTCAAATTTTACTTCTTTAAATATACTATAATCTATATTTATGTCATCACTTGAGGCAAAGTCATCTAAAATATCATCATCTTTCGCATTTGCAAGTGGAAATAAGCTTTCTCTATTTGCAGCCCAAATATGAATCTTTTTAGATAAATCAAATTCTTGTGAATCTAATACGAAATAGTAAAATTTTTCTCCATCTCTTATTTCCTTTAGACTTACTAAATTTGTATCTATAGAATAATCATCATATAAGATTTTTAATATTTTTAGATAAACTGCCTTATGCTTTTCTATTACATCACTATGTAATGGTTCATCAGTTTCAAATATATCATCTAAGTCAGATAAAAAATCATCTGATTTTTCAGTTGTTGTATTTTTTTGTTTTCTTATTTCTTCATACTCTGGATTTTTTGCACTATTTTCTATTCCTTCATAATCAGCATTTTTTATGGCTTTTGCTGAAGATAAGTCATCTTTTATTTCTTCTTTAATTTTCTCATCTTCTATTTGGCTACATAAATACAAATTTATCCTATTAAATGCCCATACTTGATATTCCTTAGGAAATGATTCATCTAATGCCTCTAAAAAAATATGACAATAATTATTCAATTTAAGAGCTAAAAGTTTATAGCTTGATTTATCTATTCCTTCTTTTTCTAATGAATCAATAATAATTTTATATATTTCTTTTATTGTGTCATTATTTATTTCACTTTCTATATTTAAATCTGTAATATCATATGAAAATTTCATTTTCTCACCACCATTAATTAACTAATAGTTTATTGGCGCAATATTCTTGCAAATAATTTTTGTTCTTCAGGTGTAAGTGTCTCATCAGCTGATAAAATACATAATCCAAATAAAGAAATTGTAATTTTTAAATCATCAGGAAGTAAGTCAATTATCTTATCAATTGAAGCTACAAATTCCTCATCAGTTCCACCTTTTGCAATTTCTTCTAATTCTTCCATTGATAAATTAACTTCTGTGATATCTTGAATTAATTTACGCTCTTCTAAAGAACATTTTCCATCAGCACTTACAAAAAGTCTTATTAAATTTAAAATAAAATCAGATATTTGTTTAGTTTCTAATTCTATTCCTTTTAAAGCCCCAATAATTTGACCTAATGTTTCCTTTCCTACTTTTACTAATTCGTCATAATCTAAGTTTACTATCTCTTGCATTAAATCTTTAATATTTGCCATTTTTTCCTCTCCTTTTATTTAATTTTTTAAACAGCTCATATATTTTCATTATAACAATAAAGATATTATAAATCACTAATTATTTAAAAAAAATAAATAAAACTAAATTAAAACATTTGAGAAATTATTTATTTAATACTAAAATAGAAAATAGTTAGGATGTGATTTACTTGAAGTGGACAACTTTTTGGGGAAATGCTCAATCAAGTGTAGTTCCTCAGCCCCAACGATATGCAAAGGATTTAACATTAAGATATCCTATATTTATTCCATTTGATGGAACAAAAATTAGAATTACATTAGATAATTTTTGTGTTGAAGAATGCGTAACAATAGATAGTGTTTTAGTATCAATTGGTAATGAATTATCAGATAAGCAATCAAATGAATTTAAATATTTAACTTTTAATAAAAATAAAAGTGTAACTATAGATAATAATTCTTATGTTATATCTGATGAATTAGATATTAATTTAAAGAGCAATGAATATCTAATCGTATCTATATATTTAAAAGATTATACAAACCTAACAGGTGGTGTAGATATTAAAGGACCATTATCAAAAGGATATTTTGCTTATGGTAATCAAATAGAGAATAATAAATTAGATATTAATACATCGAAATCTACATCTTGGGTATATTTTTTATCTAATATAGATATTTATACAAATGATAATAATATGGCATTAATATGTTATGGAGATTCTATTACATCACAAGATTGGCCTGATTATATGTTATTACATTTAAGAGAAAATAATATTAATAATATTGCAGTTATTAGAAAAGCTGTTTCAGGTACTAGAATATTAAGACAATATGAATGTATAACTTATAAGTCATATGGATTAAATGGTAAAAATAGATTTATGCATGAAATTTCTTCTGTTTTGAATGCTAAATATGTAATTATTCAGCATGGTATAAATGATATTATTCATCCTGTAGGTGAAGATATAAATATCTTTAGACCAATGAGTGACTTACCTACAGCAAATGAATTATTTGAAGGTATTAATTATTATAAAGAATGTCTAGATAAATTAAATGTAAAAATGATTGTGGGAACTCTTCTTCCAATTTATAATTGGAGAACCTATATGCCATTTAGAGAGACATTAAAAAATGATTTTAATAAATTATTAATGGATAATTATGAATGTATAGATTTTCAATCTGAAATTGGATTTTTAAAAGATGATATTTGGTATTTTAAGGATGGATGTGATTCAGGAGATCATCTTCATCCATCTAAGGATGCATATAATAAAATGGGAAATCTTGCAGCAAAATATATAATAAATAAATTGAAATAATAAAATGGCAAATAATTGAATATATTAGTTTCTTTAACAATTGAAAAGTTGACTAGTATAAAATTGTATTTTATAATTAAATTAGTTTTAACTTAGGAGGATTTAAAAATGGGTTTAATTAAAGCTTTAGTTGGAGCAACAAGCTCTACATTTGGAGATCAATGGTTAGAATATTTCTATTGTGATTCATTAGATAAAAATGTTTTAGTAACAAAAGGACAAAAGAGAGTTAATTCAAAAAAATCATCAAACACAAAAGGATCAGATAATATTATTTCAAATGGTTCTATCATTGCAGTAAACGAAGGTCAATGTATGATGATTGTAGATCAAGGTGCAATCGTTGAATTCACTGCTGAGCCTGGTGAATTTAAATATGATAAATCAACTGAAGGTTCTATTTTCCAGGGAGGATTAGGAAAAGGAATTTTCGCAACAATCGCAAGACGTTTTAAATTTGGTGGAGATACAGGTCATGACCAAAGAGTTTATTATTTCAATTTAAAGGAGTTAATTGATAATAAATTTGGTACAGCACAACCTGTTCCATTTAGAGTTGTAGATTCAAAAATCGGTCTAGATATCGATGTATCTGTAAGATGTAATGGTGTATTCTCTTATAAGATTGTAAATCCAGTATTATTCTATCAAAATGTATGTGGTAATGTTACTGAAGCATATACAAGAGATAAAATCGATGCACAATTAAAAACTGAATTCGTAAGTGCATTACAACCAGCATTTGGTAGATTATCAGAAATGGAAATGAGACCAAATCAAATTATGACTCATATTCCAGAATTAGAAAAAGCAATGAATGAAGCACTAGATGAAAAGTGGGCTGAATTAAGAGGCTTAGAGGTTGTATCAATCGCACTTGGTTCTGTTACATTACCAAAAGAGGATGAACAATTAATTAAAGAATTACAAAGAAAGGCTGTTTATGCATCAAATCCAAATATGGCTGGTGCTACTTTAGTTGAAGCTCAAGCTGAAGCTATGAAGGCAGCTGGTGCTAACCCTAATGGTGCAGCAATGGGATTCTTTGGAATAGGTATGGCTCAACAAGCTGGTGGAATGAATGCACAACAATTCTATCAAATGGGTCAACAACAACAAAAAGAAACTGAAGCTAAGGCAGGAGCTACTGCCGCTTCTCCTGCAGGAGGATGGAAATGTCCTGAATGTGGTACAATGGCTACAGGTAAATTCTGTCCTGAATGTGGTGCTAAAAAGCCAGAATCAAATGAATGGATTTGCCCAAATTGTAAAACAAAGACTTTAGGTAAGTTCTGTCCTGAATGTGGTGCTAAACGTCCTGAAGCTAAAAAGGTATTTAAATGTAATAAATGTGGATGGACTCCAGAAGATCCATCTAATCCACCTAAATTCTGCCCTGAATGCGGTGATAGATTCGATGATTCAGATGCAAAATAGTTAGGTGATTTTATGCAAGATTTATTTTCATGTACTTGTCCTTGTTGTGGAGGCTCATTAAAATTTGAAGCCTCTTTACAAAAGGTTAAATGTGAATATTGTGATACTGAATTTGAGGTTAGTGACTTAAAGGAATTAAATGATTCAGCAAACACAATCGAAGAAAACACAAGCTGGGATACTTCTTCTAATGATGAATATAATGAGGATGACGCATTAAATCTATATTTATGTGAAACATGTGGTGGTGAAGTAATGTGTGATGAAAATACTACATCTACTTTATGTCCATATTGTGGAAATCCAGTTATCCTAAAGGGAAGATTAACTGGTGGATTAAAGCCAAACTATATTATTCCTTTCAAATTAGAAAAAGATACAGCTAAAGGTAATTTAATTAATTATTTAAAGGGTAAGATATTATTACCTAATGACTTCAAAAAATTAAATGAGGTTAAAGAGGTTACATCTTTATATGTTCCTTATTGGTTATTTGACGCATCAGTTAATGGTATGGCAAAATTTAGAACTACTAAGGTAAGAACATGGAGTGATTCAAATTATAGATATAAAGAAACTAAGCACTACCAAGTAATACGTGGTGGTGAAATATCTTTTGAAAAGCTTCCTGTTGATGCATCTAAAAAGATGGATGATAAGATGATGGAATCAATTGAACCATTCAATTTTAAAGAAGCTAAAGATTATGATAATGCATATATCGTTGGATATGCTGCAGATAAATATGATGTATCACAAGATGAAACATTTGAAAGAGCAAATGTAAGAATTAAAGAAGGTACAGTTGATGCCCTACGTTCTACTGTTCATGGCTATGATACAGTTAATCTAACAGATGCAACTATTAATTATGAATCTAATAGTGCATATTATGCATATTATCCTGTATGGACACTAAATTCAGAATATAAAGAAAAAAAGTACCAATTTGCGATGAATGGACAAACTGGTAAGCTTACAGGAAATCTTCCTATTTCTTATTTAAAAGCTACACTTATTTCTATATTATCTTTCTTATTATTTGGTGGTGCATTATTTGGTTTATTCTTTGCGATAATGTCAGGTAATGATAATCAAATATTAGCAAGCGTTGCTGCAGGATTAATTGGTGGTATTGTTATAACATCATTAATAATGGTATTCTTAGTAAAACAAATAAAACCTGTAAGATTCCAGCATGGTGCAGCATCTTATGTTGTAGAAAATAGTTTCAACTTATCATATAAAAAAGATATTTATTTATATAAAAATGTAACTAGAACTGCAATACCAAAATCAAATTCAAATAGAAGATAAAAATAAATGGTTGATTCAAAATCGAATCAACCATTTTTTGTTTACTTAAATATTAATTGTTAGAAGAATTTACTTCTTTAGGAGCAACTTCAGTATAAGTTTTATTTCCACAATTAGGACAAATCATAACACTATATGCTACTTCTTTTCCGCATTGCTTACAATATTTAACTCTATTATGAATACTGCTTTCATTAATACCTACAAGAGAATCTTGTTTTCTTGCTGCAGGAATCATTAATAATCCAAGTAAGAATAGTAAAATATAAACGCTTAGATTACCTAATACTAGTACTATTATACCCCATACCCAAAGTGAAGTATTATTGTTTTGAACACCAAACACAATCATTAATACACCTGCTGCAGTAACTGCTACATTAAATAATATTTGTAATA
>CAMOUB010000014.1 GCA_946626345.1 uncultured Caryophanales bacterium
CGTCAACCATACAGTTGTCTTCATCCATTACGATAGCTCCACCAGAACCCATCATTGAGCCTTTAGCAATTAAGTTATCATAATCGATTGGAGTATCTAGATCATTAATAGTTAAGCATCCTCCTGATGGACCACCAGTTTGAATAGCTTGGAATTGTTTATTATTAGGGATACCTCCACCAATATCATAAACTAATTCTCTTAAAGTTGTTCCCATAGGTACTTCTACTAGACCAACATTCTTAACCTTACCACCTAATGCGAATACCTTAGTACCTTTTGATTTTTCAGTACCAACAGCAGCAAATTTTTGTGCTCCTTCTCTTAAAATGTAAGGAACATTTGCTAATGTTTCAACATTATTGATAATTGTTGGCTTACCCCATAAACCTTTTACAGCAGGGAATGGTGGACGTGGTCTTGGCATACCTCTTTTACCTTCAATTGAGTTTAATAGAGCAGTTTCCTCACCACATACGAATGCACCAGCACCAAGTCTGATATGTACTCTAAAGTTAAATCCTGTACCTAAGATATTATCACCAAGTAAGCCTAAAGCTTCAGCTTGTTCAATTGCGATTCTTAATCTTGATACTGCAACAGGATATTCAGCTCTTACATAGAAATAACCATCAGATGCGCCAATTGCATAACCTGCAATTAACATACCTTCAATTACATTTAATGGGTTACCTTCAAGGATTGATCTATCCATGAATGCACCTGGGTCACCTTCATCACCATTACATACAACATATTTTGTATCATTCTTTTGGTCAAGAGCAAATTGCCATTTTCTACCAGTAGGGAATCCTCCACCACCACGGCCTCTTAAACCAGATGCTAATACTTCATTAACAACTTCTTGTCTTGACATCTTTAAGGCTTTAACTAAACCTTTATATGCATCATATCCTAATGCTTCATCGATATCTTCTGGATTGATTACACCACATCCATGTAAGGCAATACGCATTTGCTTTTGATAGAATGGTATATCTTCTTGTCTTTTGCATTTCTTTCCTGTGTTTGGTTCTACATATAATAATCTTTCAACTATAGTATTACCAATAATATCTTGATCCATAATTTCTTTTACATCAGAAACTTTTACGCCATGATATAAAGTATCTTCTGGATATATTTTAACGAAAGGTCCTTGTGAACAGAAACCAAAGCATCCTACTTTGTTTACTTTAACCTTTCCTTCTAATTTTCTTTCTTTTATTTCTTTTTCAAATTCCTCAATAATAGCCTTAGAATTACTTGATAAACAGCCAGTACCACCACAAATTGTTATTGTACGATATTTAGCACTACCATCTAGTTTACCTTGAAATTTACCAAAGCATTCAGCAATTTTCTTATCTAGTTCTTGTTCGTTTTTGATTTGTACTAACTTTGCCATAATTATTCCATGCCCTTTTCTCTATATTCTTTAATAATTTCAGGTACATCTGATAATTTAACCTTTGGATATACCTTACCATTAATTGAAATAGCTGGAGCAATACCGCAAGCACCAATACATCTCAATCCATCAAGTGTAAATAAGCCATCCTTTGAAGTTTGACCTACCTTGATATTTAGTAAATCACTAAATTTGTCTAAAACGTTTTGTCCGCCCTTAACATAACATGCTGTACCGATACATACACCAATGACATATCTGCCCTTTGGTTGTAATGAGAAGAATGAATAGAAAGTAACAACACCATAAATTTCACTTACAGGTATGCCAGTTTCTTGGCTGATTACTTCTTGAACCTCAAGAGGTAAGTAGCCATATTCATTTTGAACATCGGCTAAAATTAGCATTAAAGGAGAAGGCTCGTTAATATAACGCTTACAGATTCCTTTAATCTGATTTACTGCTTCTTTTCTTAAAAACATCTTTTCACCCTCAATTTCTAAATTTTGTTTTTAAAATAAAAGAGTATTATATAAATTTTAAAATACTTTTACTTCCAATACCCATTTTATTATTATAAATAATAAATGTCAACAAAAATTATCTATGATAGCGTTTTTACTAAAACGTTTTCGAATATATTTTCGAATAAAGAAAAAAGCCTGATAATTTTCAGGCATTTTTTACTAATATTTTACAATTGCGTAAAGCTTTTTACCTCTTCTTAATACAATGAATTTTCCTTCAATTGCATCAGATTTTGATAGCTTTGCTTCAATATCAGTTAACTTATCTCCATTAACTAATACTGCACCATTTTTAATGAATTCTCTTGCTTCTCTTTTTGATTGTGCAAGCTTAGCTTCTATTAGCATATCAACTAAAGGCATTTCATCTTTACCTTCAATTGATGGTAAGTCATTGAATCCCATTTCAATTTCTTTTGCAGTTAATTCTTTTACATTACCACTAAATAATGCTTGGCTAATCTTAACTGCCTCATCATATGCTTCTTTACCATGTAAAAATGTTATAACCTCACGAGCTAATGCTTTATGAGCTTCTCTTAATTCAGGATGTTCTAAATTAGATTTTTCTAATGCTTCAATTTCTTCTTTAGATAAGAATGTTAAGAATTTTAAATAATCAATAACCTTTGCATCTTCACTATTAATAAAGAATTGATACATTTCATATGGAGATGTTTTATTAGCATCTAACCAAATAGCCTTACCATTTGTTTTACCAAATTTTGAACCATCTGATTTAGTTAATAAAGGCATTGTAAAACCATATACCTCTTCTCCTGTTTTCTTTCTGATTAATTCAATACCAGCAGTAATATTTCCCCATTGGTCTTGACCTGCAACTTGCATATCTACATTCTTTGTTTGATGTAGGTATAAGAAATCTGTTGCTTGCATAATCATATATGAGAATTCAGTATAAGTTATACCCTCACCTGAATCTAGACGTCTTGCGATAATATCTTTTTGTAACATATAGTTAACATTAAAGAATTTACCATAATCTCTTAAGAAATCAATGAAATTAATTTTTGATAGCCAATCATAGTTATTAACTACTTCACATCCAAATAATGTTTCAAGTTGATTCTTTAAGCAATTAAAATTATGTTCTACTGTTTCATATGAAATCATAGGACGTTCACTATTTGGTCTTGGATCTCCAATTAAGCCAGTACCTCCACCAACTAATACAATTGGATGATGTCCTGCTTCTTTTAATCTTTTACAAATTAAAAAGCTTGAGAAATGTCCTATATGTAATGAATCACCTGTTGGATCTGTACCAATATAGAAAGTCATTCCTCCTTGATTTAATTTATCTTTTACCTTTGGATCAGATACATCCTTTACAAGTCCTCTCCAAACTAATTCTTCATAAATACCCATTTTAAAATTCCTCCATAATTATAATAAAATAAAAAGTCCTTAAGCATTGCCTAAGGACGAATAAACCGCGGTACCACCTTAATTCTCTAACACTGTTAGAGCACTTTATAAAATATTCTCCAGAAACGTAATTCGTAATTCTTATATTTATCTATTTACACCAAACATAGACTCTCTTTAAAATATATAGATTACTACTTCAAATCTATCATAGAATTATTAATTTGATTCTCTTTCAACTACTCTATATGGTAACATGATCTTTGATTCAGTAACTTCTTCATGTTGCATATACTTAGTTAATAGACGCATTGATACAGCACCAATATCGTATACTGGATTATCAACACAAGTTAATGTAGGTCTTGATAATACTGCATATTTAGTATTTTGTAATCCTACAACTGAAATATCTTCAGGAACTCTAAATCCTGCCTTAATTGCACAATTCATAAAGCTAATTGCAATTGAATCTCTTACTGAAATTAAAGCATCGAATTTCTTATTCTTAATGAATTCCTCAAAGTGTAATGTATTAACTGATACATCACCAGATGTTCTAAAAATTAATGGCTCAAGACCAGCTTCTTCCATAGCCTTAGTATAGCCTTTTAATTTATGAATATTAATAGTATATTTTCTTACTGTAGTTGCAAAATAAATATCTTTCTTACCAGCATCAATTAATTCTTTTGTAATTTCATAAGTCGCCTTTTCATAATCAATTGATACAGAAGGTAAGTCAATATCATCATATCCTACGTTACAGAATACGATAGGAATTTGTGCATCTTGAATTTGTTCAATAACTGTATTCATTTGTTCTATTTCTAATTCATCATTTAAGAACAAAATACCATCAACCTGTTCAGATATAACAGCTCTAATTGCTTCTTTAACATCCTCATGCTCAGCCATTGAGAATACTTTCATTGCATAATCATATTTTTTAGCAATGTCAATAATTCCACCTAATAATTGTGCTGTAGATGCTCTTGATACATCTGCCATTACGATTCCAACTGTTGTAGATTTTCTACTAGCTAGTCCCCTTGCGATTGCATTAGGTCTATAACCTAATTCTTTTATTACCTTTAATACTCTCGCACGAGTTTCAGGATTAACTTTTTCAGGGTTATTCATTACTCTACTTACAGTAGCTAATGATACCTTTGCTGCACCTGCAACATCATAAATAGTAGTGTTTGCCAATTGAATCACTCCTTTACAACATTTCTTGCATTATAACACATATGATGTGCCATTTTCAATACATTTTCATAAAATACTTGAAAACGTTTTACATCTTTTTTTATTTAGCTACACTCTCAATTATTTCTAATTCAAATCTATATTTTTGTTTAACGTTAGGGTATTTTATATGATCTACTTCACTTAAAAACATACTAAGTGGTCTTACCCAAAGTGAACCATCACCATATAATCTTCTATATACTACCATCTTTTCTTTTGTCTCGCTATCAAAGGCAATATCTTCAACTAAATATCTATCACCTTTAAAATGCTTATAAATACCATGAATAACTATTTCTCTCATAACACACCTAAAACAAGCTTTCTTGTCTATATCCTTTATTTGAATTTTCTGGTTCAAATTCTACCCAGATTCTATTTCTTTTTGTTGGATTAATAATAATTGGAATATCTAATTTAAATGGATTTGTAAAATCATATGCATAAGCTATTCTATCTATCATATTATCATTATGTAATTTCTCATTAACTATATCTAAATTATAATCCTCAGATATATGCCATTTTACATAATCTTCATATGTTATTTGATGAACATCAACCATATCTACATATCCATATAATAAATTAGTATTAGATTCAATTAAACCAATTTTACCTCTAACATCACTATTATATAACCTTGCATCAAATTTAGTCATGCCATTTAAAATATCTAAAATATATTCTCTTTTCATTATTAAGCCTTGCATAAAAACCTCCAAATAAACAAATTAAAAAGAGTAGATGATGGTCTACTCTTCTTTAACACAAAGGAGTTTATTTCACTTTATTTGTAATAAATGAAACAAAATACACATCAATATTAACTTATTTGTGTAAAAATGTCAACAGTTTGAGTAAAATCGAATAAATTAATAATTATGATTATTTATATTTCTTCTTTCTACTAGCATTAAAATACCAGCTATAAGTCCTAAAGGAATTCCACCAAATATTATTGTTAATATACCAATAGGTAAAGGTATAACTTTTCTAGAATTATACATTACTAAAGCTATAATTTTAATAGTTATTGATGTAAATGAATCAACTGCTAGAATTAAAAAGAATATTATAGCAATTAATAAACCTATAGTTTTCCCAGGCTCGTTATCAGGCGAATTCATATACTTTTGAAACTCATCAATAGAATATATAGAACCAAATATTCCAAAGACTCCTACTAAAAGCATATACATTATATCTATTATAAGTAATACATTAATAGCTGTTTGATATCTTTTCATATTATTTGCCTAATATTTTTCTTGCAACATATATACCAGATGCTGATGCATGTGATAATGAATGTGTAACACCAGAACAATCGCCAATTACATATAAGCCTTTATGGCATGTTTCAAGATTATTATCAATTTCAACTTGCATATTATAGAATTTTACTTCTACACCATATAATAATGTATCATCATTTGCAGTACCAGGAGCTATTTTATCTAGGGCATAAATCATTTCAATAATACCATCTAATATTCTTTTTGGTAATACTAATGATAAATCACCTGGAGTTGCAGTTAATGTTGGAGTAATAAATGCTCTATCGATTCTTTCTTGAGTACTTCTCTTTCCTCTAATTAAATCTCCAAATCTTTGAACCATTACTCCACCACCTAGCATATTAGATAGCTTAGCTATTGATTCAGCATATGCGTTACTATCATTAAATGGTTCTGTAAAGCTCTTAGATACTAGTAATGCAAAGTTAGTGTTTTCAGTATGCTTTGATGGATCTTCAAAGCTATGACCATTAACTGTAATGATACCATTTGTATTTTCATTTACAACCTTACCATATGGGTTCATACAGAATGTTCTTACTAAGTCTCCATATTTTTCAGTACAATATACAATTTTTGATTCATATAATTCATCAGTTAAGTGAGCAAATATTACGGCAGGTAATTCTACTCTAACACCAATATCTACTCTATTTGAATGTGTAGTAATATTTAAATCCTTACATACACTTTCCATCCACTTAGAACCTGATCTACCTACTGAGATAATACATTTATCACATGTATAATCTCCCTTTTTAGTTATTACCTTATAGGCATTATCTAATTTTTCAATTGTTTTAACAGGATTGTAGAAATAAAAATCTACCTTTTCCTTTAATAAATTATATAAATTCTCTAATACAATATAATTCTTATCAGTACCTAAATGTCTTACTGATGCCTCTAAAAGGTGAAGCTTATTCTTTAAGCATAGCTTTTTAATATCAGTATTTGATGTAGAATATAATTTAGTCCCTTCTCCACCATATTTCATATTGATATCATCAACATAATGCATTAAATCCATTGCTTGTTCTTTTCCAATATATTCATATAATGTACCACCAAATTCATTAGTGATATTATATTTACCATCTGAGAATGCTCCTGCACCACCAAATCCATTCATGATTGCGCATGTAGGACAGTGAACACATGCTTTAACCTTAACTCCATCGATTGGACATTTTCTTTTTTCAAGTGGACTGCCTTCTTCAAACATAGCAATCTTTAATTTATCATTTCCTTTTAATAATTCGTATGCTGAAAAAATACCACCAGGTCCAGCACCAATTATTATTACATCATACTTATCCATAAATCGTCACCTCAACAATAATATTATACTTTTTTTATACATTTTTAACAAGTATTACACACGTAAAAAGACCAAGCAGTTAATGCTTAGTCTTTATAAATTATCTATCTTCTCTAAAATAATTTGTACCTAATGCTGCAGGTGGTTGAACCTGTTTTTTACCAACTATAGATGTGATGATTAAAATTAGGATTGTTACAACATAAGGTAACATCTTAATTAAATCAGCACCTTCATCACTTAATGAAATGAATCCTGCATAAGGTAATTGATATAATAATGCAAATAAGAATGAACCACCAATACAGATTGTAGGTCTCCAAACAGAGAATATTACAAGTGCTACTGCAAGCCAACCAAATGTTTCAATAGAAACTGTTTGTTCAAATCCACCATTCATTGAAACCATAATGTAAGTTAATCCACCAAATCCTGCAAGTGATGCACCGCAGATTGTTGCGATATATCTATATCTTGATACGCTTAATCCTGCAGCATCTGCAGTTGCAGGGCTTTCACCTACTGCTCTTAAGCCTAGGCCAACCTTAGTTTTCTTAAAGACGAATGCTGCAATTATTGCTAAAATAATTGCTAGATAAACTAAGAAGCTATAGCTGAATAATAATCTTACTATATCAGGAGCACTACTTGATACATTAAACATATTGTTAAAGAATTTCTCTGAAACAATTGTTAAATGATCTACTACAGGGATACCTTGAAAATCTTTATTTGCCATTATTGACCACATGAATGTAGCAAATGCTGCACCAAATGTTGTAATTGATAAACCAGTAATATTTTGATTAGCTCTTAATGTTACTGTTAAGAAGCTATATAATAGGCCAAGTAAGCCACCAAATATAATTGTAAATATTATCGCAAATAATATAATAAAGAATCCATTATTTTTACCAAAGATTTGAATTGCTGTAGTGATACCTAAAATACCACCCATACCACCAAAGCACATAATACCTGGAGTACCTAAATTAAGATGTCCTGATTTTTCAGTAATAATTTCACCTACTGCACCATATAAGAAGACTGCAAAAATTGGCATTGCACCTATAATCCATGTTACAACTGCTGACATAATTACTTGACCTCCTTATTTTCATTTTCTTTAGAATCTATTTTATCTGACTCTTCTACATTTAAACTATTTTCGTTATTATTTGATTCTTCTATTTTATTTTCACTTGATTCAACATTTTCTATAGAATCAGCTTTTGCTTTTTTCTTAGTAAATAAATTGATTATTGCATCTGATATCTTCGTAAAGAATTTTTCAATTGCACTACCTATTTTGGCAAGGAATCTAAAGAATTTATTATCAATTTCTCCTTCTTCATTTCTTCTAAATATTATTTTATATCTTGAGAAGAATGTACATCCAATTATAAAGAAGATTGCTATTGAATAAATAATAGATACAACTGATGAATCAGTAATACCAGCATTTGTTAAGAATGAATCAGTTCCTGTTCTTAAAAATACTATGAAGAATGTTGATAATACCATAAAATATGGATTGAAATCAGATAACCAAACAACAATAATTGCCGTAAAGCCATCTCCATTTGTAGTATTTGCGTTAACTACATGGTTTAATCCATTTGTAAATACAAATCCAATTAAACCACAAATAATACCTGATACAATTAATGTTCTTATTATTACAAATTTAACATTAATACCTACATATCTAGCTGAATTAATTGATTCACCAACTAATGATAATTCAAACCCATGTTTAGTATGCTTAATATAAATAGATACTGCAACTAATAGTAATATTACAATAATAATTGGAGTTAAATATTGGTATATCATTCCAAGTGAACCATAATATACTGGATTTAATGTATGGCTACCACTTTTAGCTACAGCACTGATAAATGCTGATACTAATTGGATTGCAACATAGTTCATCATTAATGTAAATAATATTTCATTTGTATTCCAAAACGCTTTAAATATAGCAGGAATTACTGACCAAATAACTGCTGCTAAAATAGCACCAATTAAACTTATAATTACTAGTAAGAAATCTGGTACCTTACCACCCATATAAAATATACATATATAGGCCACAAGAGCTGCGATTAATATTTGTCCATCAGCACCTGTGTTCCAATATTTCATTTTAAATGCAGGTAATAGGGCAAGTCCAATTGCAAGCAATATTGCTACATCCTTTAAAAATACCCAAAGTTGATCTATAGAACCAACTGTTCCTTCAAATAATGATCCTATAAAAAGGAATGGATTTTCTTTATATACAGAAACAATAATAATACATGATACTACTAAAGCTAAAAGTATTGCTATTAGCTTAATCGCAACAAGTTTTCTTTTTGATATATTATCTCTTCTTGAAATATGAACTAATGGTGACTTATTTTGTTTTGTTTCTACATTTTCCATTATTTAGTCACCTCCTCATTTTCATTTGAAGATTTATTTTCATCCTCAGATTTATTATCTGAAGCATTGTTTTCATTTTCATCTTCTCCAAGTTTCTTCCATTCTTCTTCAGAAAGTTGTGAGTCTCTTGCTTTACCCCAATCTCTTTCTGATTGTTCTTTTAAAAGATTTAGAGAACCTGTCATCATTAGACCTAATTTTTCTTTTGTAGTTTTTGCAGCATGTACTACACCCATTACCTCACCATGGCATAATACTAATATTTTATCACATAAGGCAAGCATTACATCTAGGTCTTCACCTACAAATAATATACCTACTCCCTTTTGTTTTTGCTCATTTAAAATATCATATATACCATAAGCTGAATTAATATCTAATCCTCTTACTGGATATGCTGTAACAATTACATTAGGTCCGGCTTCTATTTCTCTACCTACTAATACCTTTTGTACATTACCACCTGATAATCTTCTTACTGGTGTTTCAGTAGATGGAGTTACAATTTTTAATCTTTCAATTAATTTTGCTGCTCTTTCTCTAGCACCCTTTCTATCTACAAAGATGCCTTTACCTTCTCCATAATCCTTTAACATCATATTATCAGTTATAGAGAATGAAGGAGCAAGTCCCATTCCTAATCTATCTTCAGGAATGAATGACATTGAAATGCCTTTTGAAATAATTTCCTTTGGCTTTAGTCCTATAATACTTTCACCTTTATGTGTGATATAGCCTGATTCTACATGACGTAATCCTGCGATAGCTTCACATAATTCTTTTTGTCCACATCCTGCGATACCTGCAATACCAAGCATTTCACCACCACGGATATAGAATGATACATTTTTTATAGCCTTAGACCCATCATCTGCGTTTACTGTTAAATCTCTTATTTCAAGTAAAGGTCTATCAAAGTTAGTAATAGCACGATTTATTTTTAATTCAATCTTCTTACC
Source organism: uncultured Caryophanales bacterium (assembly GCA_946626345.1). Classification (GTDB taxonomy): domain Bacteria; phylum Bacillota_I; class Bacilli_A; order Acholeplasmatales; family Anaeroplasmataceae; genus Anaeroplasma. The sequence continues at coordinate 10,593 of CAMOUB010000014.1, forward strand.
AACCATCATTTCAGTTAATTGCTTTTCTGTAATATCATCTGTATCTACAGTAGCAATATAATTACCTTTTCTTAAAATAGTAACTCTATCTGATATTTCTAATACTTCATTTAATTTATGAGTAATGATAATAATAGATTTACCATCATCTCTCATTGCACGTAAAATTTTAAATAACTTTTCAATTTCTTGTGGAGTTAAAACCGCTGTTGGTTCATCAAGTATTAAAATGTTTGCACCTCTATATAAAACCTTAATGATTTCTACAGTTTGCTTTTCTGATACACTCATTTCATATACTTTTTTCTTTGGATCTAGTTCAAATCCATATTTACCAGCAATATAAGCAACTTCTCTATTTACTTCGCTTTCTTTATATCTTCTTCCTATATTCATACCAAGAATAATATTTTCGGCAGCGGTAAAAATATCAACTAGCTTAAAATGTTGATGAATCATTCCTATTCCATATTTAAATGCATCCTTAGGTGTTCTAATAACTACAGGCTTACCATCAATTTCAATACTACCACTATCTGGGAAATATATACCAGATATCATATTCATTAATGTTGTTTTACCTGAACCATTTTCGCCTAATAAAGACAATATTTCACCCTTTTTAACATTAAGTGAAACATTGTTATTAGCAACAACCTTACCGAATGTCTTAGTTATGTTCTTTAATTCAATTGCATATTCAGACATATGTTAACTCCTTTATAAAAAATTAAAAGTCATTAAGGGCGGAATACTCAATTCCGCCCTACTATTTTATTGAAATTTATATCCAAAATTACTTTTCAGTGATTCCATCAATTCTAATATCGAAATATGGAGCACTTCTATATAATGATTCTTCAAATACATTGCCTTTGATTACATTAGTATCACCAGCATAATTTTCATCTGAATCAACATCTGCCATATATTTAGTAACTTTACCAGTTGAATCAGTTTCTGCATTAAGGTTAGTAAAATCTTTAACACCATCACCGAATTTTGATACTGTAAATGTAGTTGTATCAAATACATTTAATTTACCATCAATTAATGCTTGTTTAACTTCTTTCATCTTTTCTTTAGTACCAGGAGCAGCAATCTTTTCATTTACTTCATCAATGTAAACTTCTACTGCACCATTAGCTAAGCTTCCTGTCCAGTCAGCTGGCATCTTAGTACCATTTAATGTATTTTCAATGAAATATTTGAAGAATGGTCTCCAGTTAATTCTTGAAGAAGTTAAGAAAGAATCCTCTAATGCTGTATTAGTACCATTGTAGAATACGTTAGGAACTTTCTTATTTTGACATACTCTAGGACATCCTTGAGAGTCAGCATGTTGAGAAATTAAAACGCACTTATCATCATCAATTAATGTAGTAGCTGTAGTAGCTTCAGCATTTTCATCATACCAGCTACCAGTATATCTTACTGTCATAGTTGCAGATTCACAAACTGATTTAACACCTAAGAAGAATGAAGTATATCCAGATACAACTTCTGCATAAGGGAATGCACCTACATAACCAACCTTAGCTGCATCTGCAGTAATAGTTTTATCTTCAATCATTGCTTTTAATTTCATACCTGCAGCAACACCTGCGATATATCTTCCTTCATAAATTGATGCGAATGCATTATGGAAGTTTTCTAATTTTTCAGTATGAGCTGTTGTACCTGTAGCATGAGCGAATTCTACATTTTTGAATTCTTTTGCTGCTCTTAAAATATGAGCCTCATGACCAAATGAATCAGCAAATACACCCTTGCAGCCTGCATTTACTAATTTCTTTGCTGCAGCATAGCAACTTTCATCTTCAGCAACATTTACTTTTAATACTGCCTTTACACCTAATTCATCACATACATCTTTAGCTGCATCAATGAAGTTCTTGTCATAAGTTGATTTTTGATCATGTAAGAAAATGAAACCAAACTTATCTTTTGAATCACCACAACTTGCTAATGTTAAAGCAGCTGCACAAGAAAGAGCTGTTAAGCCCAAAACACCTACTAATTTTTTCATTTTTTCTTCTCCTCTTTTTTCTATTTAAAATAAAATTAGTAAAAAAGCTTTCTTTAAAAAGAAAAGAAAGCCTTATAGCACCTTATGTGCCATTTCGTAGTACATACATTAACGGTGTATGTGTAGAGACTTTCCCTCCATATTAGGGTAATTATACGAAATCTTTGGATTATTATCCTGACACACGTATTATATAATATTTTTAATGTAATTAAAACACAATTTTTTATAAAATGTTACTTTTGCTTTTCAACGTCTTTTACTAAAATGTTAAAGTGACAATCATTATCTTCTCTATAAATGAAATATAATCTATCACTATTAATGAAACTATATATTAATTCTTGATTACAAGAATAAAATTTATATGTACCTGGTTTAATCATTATTTTTAAATAACCTTCATCATTAAAGTTATATTCTTTGTTTTTAAAATATAATGAATTTCTTTTAATAGTTAGATCATTTGTATACAATAAAAATTCTTCTTTTTTCTTAAAAAACATATTTTTATCTCCATAAAAAAGAATTCAGCATAACTGAATTCTATCTTCTTCTATCTTCTAATTCTTCTTTATCTTTAATATCATCATCTGTTAATCTTAATAAGAATACTCCAGGAGCAACAAATGAGAAAATACAAGCTAAAATACCAAATACTTTTACATCCTTTTTAACCTTAGCTTTTTCTAATTTGTTAAGTGCCATAATTGAAACAACTGTAGAACCAATACCATATAATAATAAAATTAATCCTACAAATAGCATACCTGTAACTCCACCATTAGTAAAATTAGGTAATGCTTCTGCTTCAGATATTACAATATTACCATCAGATACTACTGATTCAACTGATTCAATTACATCAGTTGTTACTTGACTAGCTTTAGTAACTACACTAGACATATATCCAGACATACCCATAAAGCATACGCCTAAAATTATAAAGATTATTCCTGCAGCTGATGTCATAATCAGCGTTATTCTTGAGATAAGTTTCATACTTTCCTCCAACCCTACTTTTAATATTATAAACTATTTAATATTATTAATCAAACACTATTCTTCTATATCGCCTAAGCCTTCAGTTAAATATCTTAATGTAAGCTTATCTCCGGCATTTCCACATTCAGCTGATTTATTTAACCAATAAATATAATATCTATCAGCTGGCATATATGTTGAACAAAGTAAATAAATATCAGCTAATACATGATAAATATATTCATTGTTCTTATCTACTTCTTTAAAGCAAATGCTTGTTAAATTAAATACATCTTCTAATCTTAAATCTAATGAATTAGCATAAAGCATATTGAATGCTTCGGCAATAGTTTTAGCATTAGCCTCTAAATTATCTGTAATTTCAATTTGATGTGTCTTTTCTAATTTAGAATTAATATATTTTACATAATCATTTCTTTCTTTTACAGAAATACTTTTATATCCACAATTAGGGCAGAAATGTAAAATTCCTTCTTTTTCATTAAATTTTGTATTACAAACCTTGCATTTAACTTCCATAGCGTGTGCCTCTCATAACTAAAGTATATCATTTTTTATATTAAATATAAATGATAAAAATAACACAAATATTATCTTTTTTTGGATAAAAAGAAAATGACACCAATTTTTTTATATTTTGGTGTCATTAATATTAATTATTATTCTTGTAATAATCTTTATTTTCGTTACAGCAAGAATCACAAGGATCCTCTATTTCTGTTTCAGTTAATGATATAAAATTATCACATTTTATTTGGTTATTATATATTTCATCTTTAATAAATTCATTAGTCTTAGTACATTTTCTACCAAATACATATTTACACATTAAACATTGTGAATGCATATAATATTCCTACCCTTCAAATACCTTTACAATTTCATCCATAATTTCTGAATCTAATTCACCCATCTTATGGAAATTGCATGTTTTCATATATTCAGTTAATTCTTCTTCATTCATCTCTTTAGTTTTTTTAACAAATTCCATATAATAATTAGCTGCAGAAACTGTATAATTAGGATTATGTAATCTATCCTTTGGATATAAATATTTTATATTATCATTATTAGGTAGAGATTCTTTTATTCTATTAATTGAGATATTTGCAGATATTACAGGATCTATTTCAGATTGAATTACTAATACCTTACCCTTATAATCTTTTAGTGATTCACATATATCATATTTAGAATAACCACCAGTTTGTCTATTATCATAGTTAATAAATAAAGGTAAAAATTTATGAATTGATTTAGGTGATGTTGCCTCTGCAATGCTTCTAACATTTGTAAGTGGAGCAAGCAATACAACACCTTTAATATATGGGTGTAGTTTAACTATATTTCCTGCAGCATATCCACCCCAGGAATGACCAATTACATATATTTTTTTAGATGCTAATTCTTTTTGATTTTTTATAAATTTAATTACTGCATCTAAGCTTTTTAAGCTATTACCAAAGCCTAAAAGGGTACCTGATGATTCATTAGTACCTAGATAATCAAATCCAAATACATAATAACCTTTAAGTGCAATATATGCCATATCTTGCATATATGATTCTTTAGATGAATACATACCATGACAAAATACAATTATTTTATCTTCAAACTTAACATCCTTTGAATATAAATAACCAATAATTTTTTCATTATCTACACTTATTTCATATTTTTTAGCTGTTAGGTCATATTCTTCTTTTGTATAAAAAGTAATTCTTTTATCTGGCATAAATCTTTTGTCAAACATTGATTTATGAAACTTTTCAAGCTTACTTAATATAAATAAGAATCCTAAAGCAATTAATAATAAAACAGATAATGTGATTATTGTAATAATTATATATAGCATATATTTCACCTCTTTTTTAAAAAAAGCAGCATAAAACTATGCTGCTAAATTCTTTTTATAAATTTCTAACAATCCTAAAATTGTTAAATTTTCCATTAATGTAATTTCATTCTTACATAAATGTATTATTATTCCAGATAATCCTCCTGTTGCATAAACAGGAATATTATTAGAACCAATTTCTTCTTTAATTCTATCTATCATTCCATCAACCTGGCTTGCAGCACCAAATATTACACCAGATTGCATACATGTTATGGTATTTGTTGATATAACTTTTTTAGGAGAATTTAATTCAATACTAGGTAATAGGGCTGCGTTTGATACAAGTGCCTTCATGCTTATGGCAACTCCTGGTGCAATTGAACATCCATAAAAAGTATTGTTTTTGCAATAAATATATTTTGTTGCAGTACCTAAATCTACGATTATTGCTTCATTTGAATGTAGCATGGCTCCTGCACAATCACAAATCATATCAGCACCAACACTCTTTGGATCATCGACCTTAAGTTGAATACCTGTTTTAATTCCAGGACCAACTATTTTTGAGTCAATATTGTAATAGCTTTTGAAAAGCTTTTTTAAAGCACTTGTTATAATAGGAACAACTGATGAAATGATAACATCATTAAATTCATATAAATCAAGCATTGATTTTATTAATATGTAATATTCATCACTCGTTTTATCTGTAAATGATTTAAAACGAAAAGTTTTATTTACTTTTTTTAAATCTGAGAATCCAAATAAAATATTTGAATTACCTACATCAACTAATAAAATCATATACTCACCATTTATTATGCGCTAACTGTTACTTCTTCTAATTCTTCAGTATCATCTAAAGTGAATTCACTAAAATCATTACCAAAGCCTAAATTATATTGTTTAGTTAAAACTCTAACTAAAGTTACTAATGCAGGAGATAATACAGCACTTACTAAGAATTCAACTAAGAAATTAGTAGTAATTACAGCATTAATTACACCTACAAAATTACCAAATATACTTGTAAAGAAAATAGATGCTCCTAAAATGAATAAACCTGTATTAATTACTGGTACTACAAGTGCAGCAACAATAATACCTGCTGCAAAGAATGCATTTTTAGTTTTCTTATTTTCTTTATTCTTTGCTAAATATGCAAATAATTTAAATAATAAACCAGATACTAAACCAGCTAATCCTGTCTTTAAAATACATAAGATAATTGTTGCTGGTAGATTAACAGACATAAATACTGTTTGTGTAGATGGAGCTGTTAATACTATTCCACCCATTACTGCTCCTAAGAAAAATCCTACTAAAGGTCCATATAGAATGGCTCCCATTGCGATTGGTATAAGAGCTAATGTGATACTAATGCTACCAAATGTTACGTAGTTAGATAAAAATTGTAATCCAACAACTAAAGCTGTAAGCGTAGCAATTCCTACAAGCTTTTTGATTTTTTGACTGTTTGTCATATTTATATAATTCCTCTCTTTCTAGGCCACGAAGGGTCCCATAAGCGATTATATTATATTACTTATAGTAATAAAAAACAAGAAAAAAGTTCTAAGGTATATACCCTAGAACTAAAGTATTAAAATCTTGTTTTATTATTTATTAAAATTATTATTTTTGTAAATACTAATGTTATTAAAAATATTACAAAAAATACAATAATCATTTGCATCCATGTTTCAAATGCAATTGAAATATAGATATTTGTAATCAAATAGACAATTAAATCAATTAATACAATTAAAATCAATGAAATAATATATGAGATTAAAAGTGTAAAAATATTATTCAATAATTCTTTTAACATAATTTTAGTATCGCTACAATAATATATTGATTCTATATATATTGTATTTTTATTATTATATATTTTCATACAAAATAATATAATAACACTTATCATTGTTATTATAGCTGATGCAGCTAAAAAATAATTAACAATCTGAAATATATTTTCATATGAATCGATTATAACTTTATAGGCTGTATCATGACATTCTACATTAATATTTATATTTCTTAATTTATCTATATCATCCAAGCTAATATTTTTATCAAAATCAAGTAATAAATCATATTCTAATTTTGTATCTAAAGATGTTATTTCTTCATCTAGCAAAAAATCATAATACGAAATTGGAAGATAAATAACTTTTTCTTGGCCATCAGGAATATTTTTAATATATCCTGATATATCATTTATTTGGTATATATTTTTATACTCGCCAAATTGATAGCACTTTATTGAATAAGATGAATAATCTTTATATGTGTCACTAACATATATTCCATTATCAGAACTTAATTTATCTATTGTTGCATTAAAAGAATTAATACCTACTATTTTTTTGATATCACCATAATAAAATATAACCTTTACATCTTTATTATTAATAAACTCGAATTTTTGATATGGAACACTAAATGAATAATAAATTTTAGAATTATCCTTATCTATTGTCTTTTCTATTTTTTCTTTATAATCTAAGAATAAATCAATAGATTCATCCTTATTACACTCAATAGTTTCAGATATAGAAATGATATTTCTATCATAATTTATAGTCTTTGCTTTTGCATATCCAATATAAAATAGTCTTATTGATAATATTGATGAAATTAAAACAAAAGATAATACTAATTGAATTATTATATGAATTGAATATGTTTTTGGATATAAAATCTTTTTGAAAAATGACTTAATCATATTCTTTTATCTCCATATTTTCTATATGTAATATTCTATTAAAATATGAATCAAAATCATTGCTATGAGTAACCATTATAATAGTTATTCCATATTCTGTATTCAATTTTTTAAATAAATCCATTACCTTTTTTGAATTTTCAGGATCTAATGAACCAGTTGGTTCATCTACAAGCATATATTTTCTCTTTGAAAAATATGCTCTTAATATTGCAACCCTTTGTGCTTCTCCACCACTTAATGTTTTAGGATAGCAATCAAGAATTTGATCTATTTCTAATTCTTTTGCCATCGCAAAGATTCTATTTTTATCAACTTCTTCTTTAGCATTTTTTAGTGGCATAATAATATTTTCTAAAACATTATAATAAGGAATTAAAAAAGATTTTTGGAAAACATAAGAAAAATATTCTTTTCTAAATTTATCTTTATTTCTTTTATTAACTTCATTATCACAAATAAAATAATTTCCATCAAAGCCTTGTAATAATCCAATCATAGATAATAAAGTAGTTTTTCCAGAACCTGATTTACCCTTAATACCTAAAAAATCATTATCATTTATAACTATATTTGCATTTTTAAAAATTATTTTATCATCAAAGCTTTTATTTGATATATTCATCTTTAGCATAAGTCTTCACCAAAATCCATTCTTTTATTTAATATAGTAATATTGATTAATATAATTAGATAACAGCATATTATTTCAAATATAGTTGATAATAATATAGCAAATAATACAGTATTTAAACTAAATAGATTAAATATTAAAGAAGATAATATTATAGCTACTATATTAGTTAATGCTATAAAAATACTATATCTTATTGTATATTCTAAGCTAAGCCTTATTTTATTAGAATAATAAACTAATTTAATAGTTATATTATCTTTTTCTTTTCTAATAAATAAATTGATTATATTTATAAAAGATAAGATAGAAAAGAATATTGGTAATAGGGTAAATACTACTAATAGATTTTTATATCCTTCTATATTGTTTAGAATATTTGATTTAATATAACTTCCCGATGCAACAAAACTTTCATCACTAATATTATTTGTATAATGATTTGTTATTCGCTTATATACTACTACTGATGCCTCATTTGTCAAAAAATAATCATCAGATATACATACTAAATCATAATGTAAATATAAATTAACAAATTTAGTATTTATCTTATCATACTGTTTTATTTTGATACATTCGTATGATGAATTATCATTTAGTGAATATATTTTATCTTTTTCTAAATTAGATAAATCAATATTTATAAAAGCTTGTTCATTAGGATATATAATTCCACTTTTAGCCGCATTTGAATTCATATAAATTATATAATTAGATTCACCATTATCATCTATATAATCAAAAGAATATAAATCTGATTTAGTATAATCTTCTTCATTATAATATTTTTTTAAATCAACATTGTAAGTGTATAAATTAGAATCAGTAAATCCTTCTGATAATTTTATAACAGGGGAGATTTCACTGATAATATAAAAAACAATTAAATAAGCAAATAGGATAAAAGTAAAATTTAAAATTGTGAATAATGCATAAGATTTTTTATTTGTATTAATCTCTCTAAACATGAAATCTCCCCTATCTTAATTACTTGTACTCTTTAAAAACACTATCTAATTCAAACACACCAAAATCATTGTTCTTTTTGATTATAATAATAAAAGCCAATAAATTGACTTTTATTTAACATTATTTAATTTCAACATCTCCATGGATTTTTAATATACTATCATTAATATTTATAGTTAATATTTCATTAAATTCTATTATATTTAATTTAAATGGTGCCTTAAATTTATGATTTATAGCATCAACTGTATTGAATATAAATGTTTTTTCTACATCCATATTCATCTCAGGTCTATAACCATTTGCTATTAATTCTAAATAAACATTATAATCAGCTATAATATATAGCTTATTATTTTCTCCATAAATTTTCTTTACATCAAAATCAGATAAATTGTAATTTTTAACAAAGAAATCTAGTGTCATATAATTAGTCCTTTAGCATTTTCCAATCAATTTCTGGTGCATTATCTAAATCTATAAAACATTCTTTGATTGGATCATTTGTTTTTAATATATTTCTAACAAATATTTCGGCAACCATTATTGCTCCTTCATACCTTAAATGAGAATGGTCATCCTTTCCTTCAATATATGTATTATATGTATTTTTGGGGAAGATCATATGGAATTCTTTAGTTTTTTCTTCTCCTAATTTAGTATATAAATCCATTGTTAATTGATTTAAATCTATACATGTATAATTATTCTTTTTAGCAAATTCAAGCATTGCCTTAGGATAATCCCCATGAGAATTAACACATTTATTATTTTCATATTTATGTCTTGTTATAGATGTTGCAAAAACTATATGAGCACCTTTTTCTTTAATTTTATTTGCAAAATATTCTAAATTAGATACATATGTGTCAAAAGGTGTTGTATATCTTGATTTGTCATATTCCTTTTCATCATTATGTCCAAATTGACAAATTAAATAATCTCCCTTTTCAATTTTATTTAATACAACATCAAATCTACCTTCATCAATAAATGATTTAGTAGATCTACCATTTTCAGCATAATCAAATACTAAAATATCTTCTTTAGTAAATAAATTTAATACCTGTCCCCATCCTGTTTGAGGATATGTATAGAAATTATTAAATTTCATTGTTGAATCGCCAATCATATAAATATTCATAATAAACCATCCTTATAATATAAATTTAAAAAAAATAAAAGGATGCTTGCGCATCCTAAAAGATCTTACTTAAATCTTTTTCTAGCTTCTTGTCTCTTTTGCTTGCGGACATCGCTAGGCTTTAAATAATATTGACGCTTCTTCGCCTCTTGAAGGTTACCAGATCTTGAAACATCGCGTTTAAATCTACGTAATGCATCTTCGATGCTTTCTTTTTCACGTACAACAATTTTTGGCATCACTAAGCCTCCTTCTTGGGACGAATTCCGAGTGTTATTATATCAAAGAAATATTTTGTTGTAAAGCACTTTTTTTCATAATTTTACAAATTTAATATAAATTAATTACTTTTATCAACTATTTTCCCTATGATATAGCCATTTTCATATCTTAATAATGATACATTAACAATATTGCCAATTAAAGAATCATCTTTAGGGATTCTTACCTCTAAATAATTAGATGTATGTCCTATAGTATATTCTTTATTTGATTGTTCAAATAATACATCTTGCGTATCACCTATAAATTTTAAATAATAATTTTTTTCTAGTTCATCAGATATTTTAATTAATCTTTGTGCTCTATCCTTTTTTATACTATCTTGTAATTGTTTCATTTCTGCAGCCTTAGTATTCTTTCTTACTGAATATGGGAATACATGTAATTTAGCAAATCCTATTTTCTTTATGAATTCAACTGAATTATTAAATTCTTCTTCAGTTTCAGTAGGGAATCCTACTATTACATCTGTAGTTATGGCAATATCAGGTCTTGAGGCCTTTATTTTATTTGCTATTTCTAGGAATTTATTTGTATCATATTTTCTTCTCATATCCTTTAATACAATATCACTACCTGATTGTAGTGGCAAATGGATATGACTTGTAATAACTTGATTATTCTTTAATAATTCTAAGAATTCATCATCAATTTGAGTTATTTCAATTGATGATACTCTAATTCTTTTTATATCAGGTATATTTTCAAGCATTAATTTAACTAAGCCTGAAAAATTAGTATTAGTTTCTTTATCATAATATTTACCAATATCTATTCCTGATAATACAATTTCTTTATATCCTAAATTAGCTATATCCTTAAATTCTCTTAAAGCAAGCATTAAAGGCTTAGATCTAACAGGTCCTCTTGCAAAAGGTATTACACAATAGCTACAAAAATTTTGACATCCATCTTCTATTTTAACAAACGCTCTTGTATGATCAAACATTGTGGCAGTTAAAGGCTCATATTCTTTATTTTTTAATATGTCTTTTATATTAACATATCTTTCACGCTTTTTATTTTCAAGCATTTCTATTATTTTTGTTACTGCCTCACCCTTATTACTATTTCCAAGTAATATATCAACACCAGGGATATCTTTAGCTTCTTCATTTGATTGAACATAACAGCCCATTGCACAAATAATCGCATTAGGATTTAATTTAATGCATTTATGAATCATTTGACGAGATTTTGAATCAGCCATATTAGTTACACTGCATGTATTAATAATAAATGCATCACAATCTGATTTAGCATCAGATACCTCATGGCCTAATTCAATGAATTTATCCTTTAAGGCATTTGATTCATAAATATTAACTTTACAGCCTAACGTAATAAAGCCTATTTTACTCATTCTTTAACTCCATTTCATAGCTTATTGCTGAAAGTGCATAAAATGCTGCAGTTTCAGTTCTTAATATTCTAGGTCCTAAAGATGCACTTTTAAAGCCAATAGATTTTAAAAAATCTAGTTCTTCATTATCTATTCCGCCCTCAGGTCCTACAATTATTGCTAATTTATCATTTTGCTTTAATTTTTTAATTATTGTTTTAAATTGCAATAATTCATTATTTCTTGCATCTTCTTCATAGCATAATATTTTATAATCATATATACTAAAATCTATCTTTTTTAAATACTCAATATCAGGTATATTTGGAACAATTAATCTTTCTGATTGTTCAGCTGCTTCTTTAGCTATTTTATTAAATCTTATTATCTTAGAATCTTTTTTCTTTTCATCTAATTTAAATACACTACGTTTCATTATTGTTGGTATTATTTCATATACTCCAAGCTCTGTAGAATGCTTAATAATATCATCTAATTTATCACCCTTTGGATAACCTTGATAAATAGATACAAAAACCGGCAATTCTGTATTGCCGATTTTTTCTTCAACTATTTCGTAACTAACAAAGCTTTTTGTAATTTCTGTGATTTTGGCTAAATAAGATTTTTTATTATTTCCAATTAAAATATTATCTCCAATTTTATATCTCATTACATTTGATATATGAAATACATCATCAGATGTTATCTTATTTGAATTAAAATCACTATCATTTACAAAATACTTTTGCATAATTATTGATCCTTATATTTCTTATATTTAATGCTAACTAATACTAATAATGGTAATAAAATGAAAATACCAACAAAGAATGGTGCAGCATAATATAAACCTAAAGCTAATCTATCAAAGAAACCACCTTGTAATGAAATTAAATTATAAATGAAACAATATAGAGCAAATGCTGCTAATACAAAGAAACAAACGAATGAAGATTTATATAATACACTAATTGATGTTCTTACATTATTCTTTCCTGCATGACATACTGCCTTATAAGTTTCATCATCCATTGCTTCTAAATAAATTACATCATAAGCATATGGCTTAAGATCTTTTCTTTCATCTTCAGCACCTTTATTATTTTCAATTAATTCAGCAATGAATTCTAATTGCATTGTTTCTAAATTTCTATATAAAGTATATAATCCTTTATATTTTTTAGGTGTTGCAATCTTTTCTAATTTAGAAAAATCAACAACTGTTTCTTCTTTTTGGTTAAAGCATCCAAATTTAATTAGATTTAATGCTTTTTCATTATCTTCTCTATCTCTTTCAGCTAATAATAATTTTTCATATTCCTTTAGATTTTCTACATCTTCTTCAGGTTTTACATCAGCTACTTCAACTTCTTCTAGTCCTTCAAATTGGTTTTGTTCCATAATAAGCCTCCAAATTTAAAAATCTAAATAAATTATAACAATATTTGTTATAATATTCAAGCATAAAAAAAGCATCCCAAATGGAATGCTAATTTTTTATGCTTGTGGCTTAACAAATGTATGTCCAAGTGGCATGAAACAGAATTTGCCAATTTTGAAAAATTGCTTACCAAAAGGAATACCAATGATTGTAATATGTAAAATTGCGCCAATAACATAGAATGCTGCAACTGTAAAAATACCACCAAATACTAACCATAATACATTTAAGAATACCTTAAATCCATTACAGCTAACATCTTCAACAGTTTTACCAAATGGCCATAATACAAATCCTGATAATTTAAATAATTGAATACCTAGTGGAATACCAATGATTGTTATACAGAATATTAATCCTTCTATAAACAATACGATAGCCATAATAAAACCACCTAGTAAAAACCATAAAATATTACCTAAAGTCTTCATATTTATCCTCCCATCTCCCATTGTCTATTTTGATTATATCACTATTTTTATATAAGTCATCCACCTTTTGGATGATTTTAATAAGATGAATTAAAAGAAAAAGCCAAATTGTTTGGCTTTATCCTACTTAAATATATTTTTAAATCCTTGAACAAATCTATCCCAAGGTGATTTCTTTTCTTGCTTTTCAGAATCCTTTAATTGTTCATAAAGCTTCTTTTCATTAGATGATAATGATGTAGGTACTAATACATTACAAATAACATATTGGTCTCCTCTTCCCATACCACCCTTTGGATTTTTAGTTCCTCTACCCTTTAGGCGTAATTTAGTTCCTGGTTGAGTACCTGCAGGAATCTTTAGGTCTACTGGTCCATCAATTGTTGGTACCTGTATTGTATCACCAAGTGCTGCTTGTGATACAGAAAGTGGGATTTCAAGAATAATATCTTGACCATTACGCTTAAAGTTTGGATGTTCTTGAACAATGAATTGAATATATAAGTCACCAGGTTGTCCACCATTGAATCCTGATTGACCATATCCTTCCATACGAAGTGACATACCTGTTTGAATACCTGCAGGAATATTGATTTCAACATCCTTAGTTCTTCTAACTCTACCAGTACCGCCGCATTCAGGACATCTCTTAGTTACAGTCTTACCTTTACCCTTACAATCAGGACAAACAGTTTCTACTGTAGATGTACCAAAAATTGTTTGTTGACGCATGTAAACTCTACCACGTCCACCACATTTTGGACATTGCTTTATATCATTTTTAGAGGCTGCACCAGTACCACCACATTGGATACAATCTTCTTCAACAGATAATCTAACCTTTTTCTTGCATCCAAATACTGCCTCTTCAAATGTAATATTCATTTGCTTTTCAACATCTGCACCTTGTCTTGGTCCATTTGCTGATTGTCTTCTTCCTCCACCAAAGAAGGAATTGATTATATCATCAAATCCACCAAATCCACCGAAACCGCCTTCAAATCCGCCAGCTCCACCGCCAAAGCCTTGAGAAGGATCTTCAAAGCCAAATTGGTCATATCTTGCCTTTTTATTAGGATCTGATAAAACCTCATAGGCTTCATTAATCTCTTTGAATTTTTCCTCTGCGCCTGGCTCTTTATTGACATCTGGGTGATATTTTTTAGCCATTTGACGATATGCTTTTTTTATTTCATCATCTGAAGCACCTTT
>CAMOUB010000015.1 GCA_946626345.1 uncultured Caryophanales bacterium
ATATGTAGATAGACTTATCCAAGGTCTAAAACTACACTACATATTATACGAGGAGAGGCGTCTATGAAGATTTTTAATTTTATTTTAAGTGTATTATTTTCACCATTTGTATTATTATTTAAAGCTAACGCTAAACCATCACCTAACAAAAATGTTAAGACTTTATTAGTCTTATTAGTATCAATAATTGCAGTATTTGCATTAGTATTAATTATGTATCATGAGGTGATTTTTAAATGATGATAATGGAAATAGTACCATTAGATTATCTTAATCAAAGTCCTATTATCCCTTTAGCATTATCAGCTTTAATAACATTTATCATAATTATGCAATGCTTTGCAAAGCATATGATATTTAAGGTTAGATTATTATTATCATTCCTTTTAACATTTGCTGCAGCACTTTGCTTATTCTTTCATAAAGAAATTCAATCATCTACAGATCTATGGATTAACTTTGAAAGATTTGGACTAGTAGGTATAGATATTTTAGTTTGTATATTATTCTTTACAACTATTGATTTATCATTATCAAATGAGAAATTACATAAGATATTAACTAAATCATTAGATGAAACAAAATACTTTGTTTTATTAGATAAAAAAGATAGAGTAAAAGAAATATCAACCCTATTAGCTAGAGATATTGATATAAAGCCTGAAAATGCAATTAGAAAGAATTTCTTCGATGTTATTGAAAATAAATATCGTATCGTAGGATTAAATGGTGAGGAAAGCTCAAAGAAATATATTAAAAAATATTTTGAGCATTACGAAAGAAAAGTTAAAGAGGGCGAAAATAATAATTTAGAAATAAATATATTAGATGATAACGCAAGACATGATGCCCTATACTTTAATGAATCACCTATTTTTTCTAGAGGAAAATATAAAGGTAGAATTCTAATTGGTGATAAGAAAAATGAAGAAACACTAGTCGGAATGGAAAAAGAATTATCTGATAAGAATTCTGAACTAGATTTAATTAGAAGTAGATTCTTAACAATTTTATATAAAACATCTGATGGTATATTCTTTAATAACCTAAATGATAAATCAATTTGGTTTAATGATATATTAGTTAAAAGATTATGCCTAAATGGTAATACTGTTGATAGTAATGATTTTTATGCAAATATCCATCCTGATGATATGCCTTTATATAAAGATGTATTAAATGGTATAGAAGAAGATTATTCTATAACTTATAGATATAATACAGGTGCTTATTATGTATATGTAAAAGAACAAGGTAATAAGGTTATATCAGGTAACACTATTGAACTTTGTGGTACTATGTCTGTAATAGATAATTATAGATATGAAAAGACAGATACAGCACTAGATTCAGTAGGAAGCGAACCTGAAATGCTTGCAAGATTTAAAGCATTACAAGCAAATGATTCAGTATTCCAGGTTGTATATTTTAGAGTAGCATCAATTCCAGAAATAAATGAAAAATATGGTAGGGGTATTGGAAACATGATGTTATCTGAATATGTTAATTTCTTTAAACAAACATTTGTTGTTGATAATTATATTTATAGAACATCAGGTCTTGAATTTGTTGCTTTTATAACTAATTACAATAAAATGGAAATGTTAAAGAGTCAACTTAGAAATGATGAACAAATATTACATGCATCAGCTAATTTAGCAGGTGAAAAAATAAATACAGAAATTTATATGGGTATTTCATATTCAAATGATACACCTAACCCAAATGATGCTTTATCAAATGCAAAGAATTCATTGAAAATAGCTGCTAATGATAATTATTCATCATCTTATGCATATTTCAAGGATATAAGATAATGAATAAATTAGAAGCTAGAAAAATAGCTTTAAAAAGAAGAATAGAGCTATATAATGATAATTTAAATAATTTAGTAGTAAAAAAGCTTATTCCTGTTATTAAGGATTATAAAAACATTGGTATTTATTATCCAATAGGTAAAGAAATAAATATATTGTCTATCATGGATATTTATCCTGATAAAAATTTCTATTTACCTATTACAAATGAAGAAATATCATTTGTAAAATATAATAAAGGTGATGCCTTATATGATGGCTTATTTAATACAAAAGAACCAAAAGGAACTATAGTTGATAGATCTAATATAGATTGTTTTATTATTCCTTGTCTTGCTATATCTAAATCTAAAAAGAGATTAGGATATGGTAAAGGATATTATGATAGATATTTATCAAATTATAATGGTATTAAAATAGGCGTTATTTATAAAGAGTTAAATAATTTAGATTTTATTGATGATGATTTTGATGTAGTTTTAAATATTATTATAGAAGGGTGAGAGTTATGTATTCAGCAATTCTTTTAATGGCCGGTAAGGGAGAAAGAATGAAAAAGGATATTAATAAGGTTTTATTACCACTTGGTGAAAAGAAAATTTATGAATATCCTTTAAAGGTATTATTAGAAACTGTAGATGAAGTTATTTGTGTTATCAGTGAAGCTGATAAAAGCTTAATGAGAAAGTTTCCAAAGAAGGTAAAGGTTACCTTTGGTGGAGCCACAAGACAAGAAAGTGTAATGAATGGATTAAAGCTTGTTACTAATGAATATGTATTAATTCATGATGCAGCAAGACCATTTATAACTACTAGATTAATTGATGATATAAAAATGTCATTAAATGGAAATACTAATGTTTTAGTTGGACTAAAATGTAAAGATAGTATGAAATTAATAGAGAATTCATCTATTAAGAATTTAGATAGAGATATGGTTATTAGAGCCGCAACACCACAATGTGGTAAGACTCAATATCTTTTAGAAGCATATAAAATGTCATTAGAGGATAATATACAATTTACAGATGATTTATCTGTTTTAAATTATTATTATCCATCTTTAGAAACAGAAGTTATTTTTGCAAGTGATGACCTATTTAAGATTACTACTGAAACAGATTATTTACTTGCAGAATTAATATGGAGGAATTATGATTAGAGTTGGTCATTCATGGGATACTCATAAGCTAGTTGAAGGAAGAGATTTAATCCTAGGAGGAGTTAAAATTGAATCTAAAATAGGATTATTAGGACATAGTGATGCAGATGTAGTATTACATGCTGTAGCTGAATGCTTACTTGGTAGCTTAGCCCTTGGTGATCTTGGTAGCTTTTATCCTGATAATAGCGATAAAACACTAGGTATGGATTCTAAGATAATATTAAAAGAATGTTATCAAAGAGTCTTAGATAAAGGTTATCATTTAAACAATATTGATTTAATCATTTACTCTGAAAATATAAAAATAAATCCAGTTAGAGAAAAAATAAGAGAAAGTATAGCAAAGATTTTAAATGTAAGTGTAGATTTAATTAGTGTTAAAGCCACAACCTATGAAAAGATGAGCTTTATAGGTAGAGGTGAGGCTATAGCCTGTGAATCTTTGTGCTTGGTCGAAAAAAATGATTAAGGTTTTATTTGTTTGCCATGGCAATATCTGTAGAAGTCCCATGGCAGAATATTTATTTAAATATTATGTTAAGAAAATGCATAAAGAAAATGAATTCTATATTGAATCAGCTGCAACATCAAATGAAGAGATTGGAAATCATATTCATTATGGTACTAAAAAGGTATTAGATAAATATAATATAGATGCAAACGAAAAAAGAGCAAGAAGAGTTACGGCAAGTGATTATGATAAATTTGATTTTATTATAATAATGGATAAAAATAATTTATATAATATAAAAAGAATAATTCCATCTGATCCAAAATTAAAGATTCATTTATTTTTAGAATATGCTAATTTAGATAGAGATATATCAGATCCTTGGTATACAGGTGATTTTTCAAAAACTGAAAGTGATATTAATTTAGGTATTAAGCATTTTTATTCTTATTTATTAGAAAACGGTTTTATTTAACTTTATTATTATATAATTTTATTATATAATTTTTAAATGTGGGTGTTATTATGTTAGTTAAGTGTAGTAAAGGAATGTATAGGGTTTTAAAAAATTATAGAGATGCATTTAAACTAGAAGAATTCCAAGAGAAATATCTAGAAGAATGCTTCGATAAATATCCTTATATAGTTGGAGATATATCATCAACTATATTAAGATTAAAGGGATTTGATGATAATCCTAAGAGCCCATCATTTTACAAAAATATAGATAAATATATTGAAGATTCTTGTGCTTTTGGGTGCCCATATTTTGTTTTAACTAGAATCCATAGTGAACAAGAATATCAAAAACTTGAAGCAGAGGATACAGATCCTATAACAACTGATGAAAGATTTGATATTAAAACAATCCAAAAGGAAAATTTTGATAAGGAATCATTAGTTTTAAAAACTACACCTAAGTCAAAGGCTAATATTGTTATTGATTCAAATAAATTAAACAATGTACCTAAGGGTACATTACCACCAGATTTAGTTGAAATAGCTAAAGCTGAAAAGAATAATCAAAACAATAATAGAAAGAATAATAATCAGGCTCAAAAAGAAAAAGAACCTGAACAAACATTTGTTTCTGCAAGCCCTGATTTCGATCCTTCAAAGAAGGAGAAAAAGGGTAAGTTTAATAATAACCGTAATAAAAACAAGCATAATAGATAGGAGTAATTAATATGGAAGAAAGAGATAATGAAACTATAGTAGCTGAGATTGAAAAGATTCTAGATAAAATTAAACCATACTTAAATTCAGAAGGTGGAGATTTAGAATTTTTAAAATTCGAAGATGGTATAGTTTACATTAGAATGCTTGGAGCATGTATAGATTGTGGCGCTTTAGATTCTACATTAAAGGATGGAATTGAAGCATTACTTGTTGAATATGTTCCTGAAGTAGTTGAAGTAAGAAACGTAATTGGTGAATAAAATGATATTAGAAACAACTGCAAGAGAATTAACTGCTGAACTTATGACTACTCGTGCAATGCAAATTATAATATCATGTTTCATTGCAATGTTTATGGCACAGTTAATTAAAGTAATTATCTTTTCAATTAAACACAAGAGATTTGAGTTTAGAATGTTCTTTACTACAGGTGGCCTACCATCTTCACATTCAGCACTTTGTGTATGTTTATGTGTCTTACTTGGTATGTTACAATATCATGATGAAGGTAAATTAACATGGGCATTCGCCGTTGCTGTAGTTGTATCTACAGTAGTTATGTATGATGCAATGGGTGTAAGACTTGAAGCTTCTAAGCATGCAAAAATTTTAAATAGATTAAAAGATGAATTACCTGAAGATGAAGAAACTAGAAATCTATATGGTAAGAAAGGATATTTAAAAGAAATGCTAGGTCATAGAGGTATTGAGGTACTTGTTGGTGCATTACTTGGTGCTGGTATAGGCTTTGCAAGCTTTGGTATCGTTTTAATGATTAACTAATTGATGATTGTTTTACAATCATCTTTTTTTATATACTATTAAAATCAAAGCGTAATTTATTGAAAAAATCGCTATATTATGGTATTATTAATGTAATGAAACAACTTGGAGGAAATTTAATATGGGAAAGAAATTAGTATTAGACATATCACATGCTAAATGCTTTTGTGATGAAAAATTATATAATGATGTTTCAAAAGAGATTGTAAAAGCTCATGAATTATTAAGAAGCAAAAAAGGTCCAGGAAATGACTTTTTAGGTTGGTTAGATTTACCAATTAGCTACGATAGTAGAGAATTTGCAAAAATTCAACAAGCTGCAGCTAAGATTAAAAATCAATCACAAGTTTTACTTGCTATAGGTATTGGTGGATCATATTTAGGTGCAAGATCTGCAATTGAAATGTTAAAGAAATATTTTGGACAAACTGGTGTTGAAGTAATATTCGTTGGAAATCATATTTCATCAACATATGTTGCTGACTTATTAGATTATTTAAAGGATAAGGATTTCTCTATTAATGTAATATCAAAATCAGGAACAACTACAGAGCCTGCAATTGCTTTTAGAATTTTTAAAGATTATATGGAAAAGCGCTATGGTAAGGCTGAAGCAAAAAATAGAATTTATGCTACAACAGATAAAGCAAGAGGTGCTCTAAAGACATTAGCTGATGCTGAAGGTTATGAAGAATTTGTAGTACCTGATGATATCGGTGGTAGATATTCAGTATTAACTGCAGTTGGTCTTTTACCAATCGCTGCATCAGGTGTTGATATTGAAGAAATGATGAAGGGTGCTAAGGATGCATACCTAGATTTCGTTGAAAAGGATATCGAAAGCAATGATGCTTTAAAATATGCATTAATTAGAAATGTATTATATAGAAGTGGCAAGAAGATTGAAATGCTTGTTAACTTTGAACCTAAATTAAATTATTTCGCTGAATGGTGGAAGCAATTATATGGTGAATCAGAAGGTAAGGATCATAAAGGTATCTGGATTACATCTGCAGCATTTACAACTGACTTACATTCATTAGGTCAAATGATTCAACAAGGTGAAAGAACATTATTTGAAACAGTTATCGCTGTTGAAAAGCCAGAAAGAGAAGTTAGCATTAATTCTACAGAAGATAACCTAGATGGTCTAAACTTCTTAGCTGGTAAGACTATGGATTATGTTAATAAGATGGCTATGAATGGTACAATGCTAGCTCATGTTGATGGTGGAGTACCTAATATTAGAGTAACAGTACCTAATATTTCAGCATACACTTATGGATATATGGTATATTTCTTCGAATTAGCATGTGGTGTATCAGCTTATACACTTGGTGTTAACCCATTTGATCAACCTGGTGTTGAATCATATAAGAAAAATATGTTTGCCTTACTTGGTAAGCCAGGCTATGAAGCAATGACAGAAGAATTATTAAAAAAGTTAAATAAATAATGAAAATTTTATGAAAATAAAGGACTCCTTAGCGAGTCCTTTTTCAATATATTTTTACGTGTAGTTTTAAATACTATTTCACGTTGTTTTTGTAGTTGTTTTGAAAACACCAATTATAAATTAAATTTATCGTTTTTGCCATAAAAGAAAATATGTATAATTTTAGAAAACAAAATGTGCTCAATGTAAAACGCTAAAATACAAAATAAAAATTCAATGTTATTACATATAAAAAACTATAAAAATAATTTATAATAGCATATTGAAATATTAATAAATAAAATATGGCTTTAAGTTTATTGTAAAAAAATGTTTCTAATGTTAAAATTTTAGTAATCGATAAAAGGGGTGTTCAAATTGGAGAATATAGTTATTATCAAGAAGGATGGAACTATCGAAAAATTTAATCCTGAAAAAATCAAAAAGGCTGTTTCTAAGTCTGCGGCACGTGTTATGATTAATTTTACTGAAGATGACCTTAATAACATTGTCAATACAGTTATCAGTGGAATTGAAGAAAAGAAATTAGAGAAGGTTACTATCCCTCAAATGCATAATTTTGTTGAGGGCTCTCTAGAAATACATTTCCCTACAGTAGCAAAGAGCTATCGTGATTATAGAAATTATAAGCAAGATTTCGTTCATATGCTAGATGAGGTTTATACTAAGAGCCAATCTATTATGTATATTGGAGATAAGGAAAACTCAAATACTGATAGTGCATTAGTTTCTACTAAGCGTAGCTTAATTTATAATCAGTTAAATAGAGAGCTTTATAAGAAATTCTTCTTAAATGTAGAAGAATTACAAGCAATCAATGATGGATATTTCTATATCCATGATATGAATGCTCGTCGTGATACAATGAACTGCTGTCTTTTTGACGTGGCAACAGTTTTAAAGGGTGGCTTCGAAATGGGAAATATTTGGTATAATGAACCAAAATCTCTTGATGTTGCCTTTGATGTAATTGGAGATATTGTATTATCTACAGCCGCACAACAATATGGTGGATTTACAGTTCCTTCAATTGATTTAATATTAGATGAATATGCTGAAAAGTCATATCAAAAATATTATCATAAATATGTTGGATTAGGTTTAACTAGAGTTAAAGCTAATGAACAAGCTATAGAAGACGTTAGAACAGAATTTAAGCAAGGCTGGCAAGGTCTTGAATATAAATTTAATACAGTAGGATCAAGTCGTGGTGACTATCCATTTATCACAGTTACTTTAGGTACTGGTACATCTAGATTTGCTAAAATGTGTACTATTGAATGCTTAAAGGTTAGACGTGGTGGTCAAGGAAAGCCAGGTAGAAAGAGACCTGTATTATTCCCTAAGATTGTATTCTTATATGATAAGGACCTACATGGACCTGGATGTATAAATGAAGATTTATTTGAGGAAGGCGTATTATGCTCATCAAAGACAATGTATCCAGATTGGTTAAGCTTAACTGGTGAAGGATATATTTCTGAAATGTATAAGAAATATGGAAAAATCATTTCACCAATGGGCTGTAGAGCATTCTTATCACCATGGTATGAGCGTGGTGGAATGGAGCCAGCAGATGAAGATGATAAGCCAGTATTTGTTGGTAGATTTAATATAGGTGCAATTTCACTTCACCTACCAATGATTTTAGCTAAATCTCGTAAGGAATCTAGAGACTTCTATGAAGTATTAGATTATTATCTAGAAATGATTAGACGTATTCATATTAGAACATATGAATATTTAGGAGAAATGCGTGCATCAACTAACCCACTTGCATATTGTCAAGGTGGTTTCTATGGTGGTCATTTAAATCCACATGATAAGATTAAGCCTATTTTAAAGTCTGCAACTGCATCATTCGGATATACTGCATTAAACGAATTACAAGAATTATATAATGGTAAGAGTATTGCAGAAGATGGTGAATTTGCATACGAAGTATTAAAGCATATAAATGAAAAAATTACTCAGTTTAAGCATGAAGATGGAAATCTATATGCAATTTATGGTACTCCAGCTGAATCATTATGTGGTACACAAATCACTCAATTTAGAAAGATTTATGGTATCGTTGAAAATGTATCAGATAGACCATATGTATCTAATTCATTCCATTGCCATGTAACTGAAAATATTACACCAATTGAAAAGCAAGATAAGGAAAAGAGATTCTGGGAATTATCTAATGGTGGAAAGATTCAATATGTTAAATACCCAATTGATTATAACATTGAAGCAATTAAGGTATTAATCAGAAGAGCTATGGATATGGGTCTATATGAAGGTGTTAATATGTCTTTAGCTTATTGCGAGGACTGTGGTCACCAAGAATTATCAATGGATGTTTGTCCAAAATGTGGTAGCCGTAATTTAACTAAGATTGAGAGAATGAATGGTTATTTATCATACTCTAGAGTAAACGGAGATACTCGTTTAAATGAAGCCAAGATGGCTGAAATTGCCGAAAGGAAGAGTATGTAATAATGCGTTATCATAATATAACTAAAGATGATATGCTAAATGGTAGCGGTCTTCGTGTTGTACTTTGGGTTGCAGGATGTGGACATCATTGTCCTGGATGCCAAAATCCAATTACACATGATCCAAATGGAGGAATTCCATTTGATGATGCTGCAAAGCAAGAAATCTTTGATGAATTAAAGAAAGATTATATTTCAGGAGTAACATTCTCAGGTGGAGATCCACTTCATCCTGTTAATGTTAATGAAATAGGAGAATTAGTAGCTGAAATTAATGCTAAATTCCCTAATAAAACTAAATGGCTTTATACAGGCTATACTTGGGAACAAATTTCAAGCTTACCATTTATTTCAATGTTAGATGTAGTATGTGATGGTAGATTTGAAATGGATAAATTTGATCCAAAGATTCATTGGGTTGGAAGCTCTAATCAAAGAGTTATAGATGTTAAAGCAACAAAAAGAGAAGGCAGAATTGTTTTATACAATGATGGTTCTTGCTAGGAATTTAAAAGTATGAAGTCCTCTTCATACTTTTAATCGTATATAAGGATAGTGGTAAATATGATTATTAAATGTCCAGAATATGGTAAAGAAATAAGCGATGAATCAAAAATATGTATTCATTGTGGATACCCAATTGCTAAATTTATTGAAGAAAATAAGAAAAAAGAATATTTAAGATTACACCCAAATGAACAACCTAAAGCATATAAAGTCTTTGATATTATTCAAAAGGTTTCATTTATATTATTCTTAATATGTATTTTTATATTTTTAGTGATTTTATTATTTTCAGAAGGAAAACCATTTAATGGTACAGCAATGCCATTTAGTATATTTATCATTATTGAAATAATTGGACTTTTACTAGATATATTAATATGTGGTATTTTTAAATCATGTTTTAGAAGAAAATAGAGGTAGAATAATGGCTGATTTTAAAAGAATTTCAAAATTTGAAAAGGTTTCTTATGAACAATTTAAATCAGGTTTTGATAATGTTGATGAAAAAATAATTAAGGAATATTACGATGGAATAAAGCTTCCTAAAAGAGCAACAAAAGGCTCTGCAGGATATGATTTTTTTGCGCCATTTGATATTGTTTTAGCACCTGGTGAAACTATTAAGGTTCCTACAGGAATTAGATGCCAAATGGAATTAAATTATGTATTAAAATTATATCCAAGAAGTGGCTTAGGTTTTAAATATAGACTTCAATTAAATAATACAGTTGGTATTATTGATTCTGATTATTATTATTCAGATAATGAAGGCCATATTTTTGCCAAAATTACTAATGATTCAAACGAAAACAAAACTGTATCAATTGCTAAAGGTACTGGCTTTATGCAAGGCATTTTCGTTGAATATGGTATTACTTTAGATGATGATGCAACTGAAACAAGAAATGGTGGTTTTGGTTCTACAACAAAGAAATAAAATAATTGCCTTAGACTTATCTCTAAGGCTTTATTTGGTTTTAGGAGTGGCTTATGACTGAACTTGAAAAAATGACAAAAGGTGAACTATATTACTCAAATGATGACTTATTAGTAGAATATAGAAAAAAAGCAAAGAAATTATGTTATGATTATAATGCGCTACCTTTTGATGCTTTAAGTGAAAGAAATGAAATATTAGAAAAACTATTTAATCAAAAAATAGATGGTGCTTGTATTGAGCCATCATTTTATTGTGATTATGGATTTAATATTAAAATTGGTATAAACTTTTATTCTAATCATAATTTAGTAATATTAGATGTAGCTAATGTTACATTTGGAGATAATGTTTTTATTGGTCCTAATTGTGGCTTTTATACTGCAGGTCATCCAATTAATTATAAAATTAGAAATAGTGGTTTAGAATATGGGTTACCAATCAGTGTTGGTAATAATGTATGGTTTGGTGGTAATGTTGTTGTATTACCAAATGTAAAAATAGGCTCTAATGTAGTAATTGGGGCAGGTAGTGTTGTAACTAAGGATATACCTGATAATTGTGTTGCGTATGGTAATCCTTGTAAGGTAATAAAAAATTTAGATTAGAGGTGCATAAAATGAATTTTGAAGTTAAAAAACCGGAATTTAAATCTGATATTTATAATATATTAGATTTTGGTGCTAAAAGTGAGGTAGGCTTTAACAATAAAGAAGCTATTCAAAAGGCTATTGATACATGTAGTAATAATGGTGGTGGAATAGTATTTGTTCCTAATGGATTTTTCTTAACAGGACCAATTGAATTAAAGGATAATGTTAATCTAAATCTAGCATTTAACGCATATATAAAATTTACTAAATCTAAAGAAGAATATCCTTTAAAATTTACTGAATATGAAGGTATTAAGCGTATAAGAGCAATATCTCCTATTAGTGCTGAGGGTAAGAATAATATAGCTATTACAGGAAAAGGTATATTAGATGGCTCTGGTGATTTATGGAGAGGTATTAAGCAATTTAAATTAACTTCAAAACAATGGGATAGAAAATTAAAAATATCACCATATGTTATTGAAGGAAAAGAAGGCGGAATTTGGTGTCCTACTAAAACATATTATGAGGGTGTATTAAAGGGTGAGCCTGATTATAATGATCCAAGGGCATTAGAAATTGCAGCTGAAAATTATGATGTTTATAGACCTGTATTTGTATCTTTTATTAAATGTAATAAGGTATTAATAAGTGGTGTAACATTAGCCAATTCACCTGCATGGAATGTACATCCTTTATATTGTACAAATTTTACAATGGAAAATGCTACAATCAAAAATCCTGCCTATGCTCAAAATGGTGATGGTATTGATTTAGAATCATGCCAAAACTGTGAAATCTCTAATACTGTATTTGCAGTAGGAGATGATGGTATATGTATAAAATCTGGTAAAAACCGTAAGGCAAGAGAAAATAAAATTCCAACAAAGAATGTATGGATTCATGATTGTAAGGTATATAACGCTCATGGAGGATTTGTTGTAGGATCTGAAATGTCTAGAGGTGTATCAAATATCTTAGTTGAAAACTGTATTTTTGCAGGTACAGATATTGGTGTTAGATTTAAATCAGCTATTGGTCGTGGTGGAGTTGTTGAAGATATAACAATTAGAAATATAACTATGACAGATATAATAGAAGAAGCATTTATTTTCACTATGGGATATGTACTTGTAAATATAGAAGATGAAAATGAAGGTAAGGTTACAGTACTTGCTGATGACGTACCTGAATTTAAAAATATTCATTTAGAAAATATAGTTTGTGATCATGCTAAAACAGCTATCAAAATTAATGGTTTAAAGGAACTTCCAATCCATGATATTGATTTTACAAATGTATGTGTTTATGCTGATAACCTATTAAATTTAAGTCTTTGTAAGAACATAAAATTCACAAATACTACCCTAGTTTGCAAAGAAGAAGTTAAACGTTTAAGTAATGAAACTATAAATGTTGAATAGTCTTTCTAAAAGTGTTATAATTTTTATATGAATAAGGAGGGATACTCATGGGATTTCCAAAATGGGTAGATGAACAATCTAAAGGAATAAAAATCTTATTATTCATTCCTTTCTGGGGTTGGATTATTGGATTTTTATATCGTTTATTTAAGTTCATTGAGACAAAAGATACAGCTACTTTAGTAGGTATGATTTTATTTGTAATTCCATTTACAGGCTTCATTTTATCAATCGTTGATTTAGTTACTATTATCACTGATGATAAGATTAAGTTATTCATACCTGGTGGTGAAAACTTTGGTATTTCTGGAAAAGTAACTTCTGATGAAGAAGCAAAGGAAGAAACTAAAGAAGAAACTAAAGAAGAAGCTAAAACTGAAGAGACTAAAGAAGAAAAGAAAGAAGACTAATAAAGATGGAGTTTCATACTCCATTTTTATTAAGAAATATGAGGTGAAAATTTATGAGATGGTTTGAAAATTTACCTAAAATTTTAAGAATAATTTTATTTATTCCTTTTTGGGGATGGATATTTAGTGCACTAAATAGAATCTTCAAATTTGTTAACAAGAAAAATGTTGTAACATTAGTTGTAGGTATTTTATGTATAATCCCAATCATTGGATTTGTTTTATCAATTGTAGATTTAGTTACAACAATTACAAATGATAAGATTACTGTATTATATGACTAATTAGGAGTTAATTATGGATACATTTAATAAGATTCCTAGATTATTCCAAATAATATTATTATTAATTCCTGGAGTTAACTGGGTAACTGAATTAATTGTTAGATGGAGTGCATTTGGTCATAAGCCAGGCCTAATAAGATTAATAATAGCACTTGTTGTTACAATCACTGGATTTTTCATTGGTTGGTTAGATGCAATATGGTGTTTAATATTCCATCATTTAATATTCGCAAGCTAATAGGACTACCTCAGGGTAGTTTTATTTTTTAAAAAAAATAGTTGAAATATTTAAATTGTTGTGTTAATATATAAGGGCTGTAAATTACAGTAAGGCACATTACTCCGCTGGCAATTGGGATTTTGGCTATGAGTTTTGTTTTAAGGAGAATAGATACTATGGCAAACGCAAAGGGTCAAGCATTAATTAATGAAATTACTGCTGAATACCTTAAAGATCGTCCTAGCTTCCGTCCAGGAGATTCAGTTAAGGTATACGTAAAAATCGTTGAAGGTGATACTCATAGAATCCAAGTATTCGAAGGCTTAGTTATTAAGCGTCAAGGTGCTGGAATTTCTGAAACATTCACTGTAAGAAAGATTTCATACGGAATCGGTGTTGAACGTACATTCCCTGTTCATGCACCATCAATCGACCATATAGATGTAGTTAGAAAAGGTAAAGTACGTAGAGCTAAGCTTCATTACATTCGTACATTATCAGCTAAGGCTGCACGTATTAAGGAACGTCGATAATTTAAACCAGAGTTTAACTCTGGTTTTTTTCTTGCATAATATTCAAAAAATTGATATTTTATAAGCTTTTTTAGCAAAAAAATTTTGCTTTCAAATACTACATTTATGTAGTATAATTATCTTGTATTTTTTTGGAGGACATATATATGAGCGGATTTTTCGGAGTAACATCTAAAAAAGATTGTGTATTCGATCTATTCTTTGGAGTAGATTATCACTCACATTTAGGAACAAGACGTGGCGGTATGGCAGTTCTTGGTGAAAATGGATTCAATAGAGCAATTCACAATATTGAAAATTCACCATTTAGAACTAAATTTGAACGTGATGTTTTAGAAATGAAGGGAAATACAGGTATTGGTTGTATTTCTGATTACGAGCCTCAACCTTTAATTGTAAAATCTCATCATGGTACATATGCGATTATTACAGTAGGTAAAATAAATAATATTGATGAACTTGAAGTTAAATTAGTAGAAAATGGTACATCTCATTTCTTAGAGATGAGTGGTGGAGATATAAATCCAACAGAGCTTGCAGCATCTATTATTAATCAAAAGGATAATTTAATTGATGGATTAAAATATGTCCAAGAAATGGTAGATGGTTCATTAACAGTATTACTAATGAATGAAAAGGGCTTATACATATCTAGAGATAAATATGGTAGAACTCCTGCAGTTATTGGTAAGAAAAGTGATGGAAGCTATTGTGTTGCATTTGAATCATTTGCATACCTAAATTTAGGATATAAGGATTATAGAGAATTAGGACCTGGTGAAATTGATTTTGTATCAGCATACGAAGGTGTAAAAATGCTTGTTGCTCCAGGCTTAAAGATGAGAATTTGTACTTTCCTATGGGTATATTATGGATATCCTTCATCAGCATATGAAGGCTTATCAGTTGAAAAGATGAGATATAATTGTGGTAGATATATTGCAATGCGTGATAAAGAAAAGCCAGATACAGTTGCTGGTGTACCTGATTCAGGTATTGCACACGCAATTGGTTATTCAAATCAAAGTGGTATTCCATTCTCTCGTCCATTTATTAAATATACACCAACATGGCCAAGAAGCTTTATGCCAACAATGCAATCAAAGAGAAATCTAATTGCTAAAATGAAATTAATACCAGTTCATGATTTAATTGAAAATAAAAAGCTTTTATTAATTGATGACTCAATTGTTCGTGGTACTCAAATGAGAGAAACTACTGAATTCTTATATCAAAGTGGAGCTAAAGAGGTACATATTAGATCTGCATGTCCTCCACTTTTATATGGATGTAAATATTTAAATTTCAGCCGTTCTAATTCTGAAATGGAGCTTATTACAAGAAAGGTTATTCAAAATCTAGAAGGTAATCAAGATCCTGAAACTATTAAATCTTATATTGACCCAGATGGAGATAAATATAAGAGAATGGTAGAAGAAATTAGAAAAGAATTAAATTTCACATCACTTCAATTTAACCGTCTAGATGACTTAAAGAAAGCATGTGAAATTGATGAAGATAAGCTATGTACTTATTGCTGGGATGGTAAAGAATAAGATTTTAAAAGAGACTGACTTGTCAGTCTTTTTTGTTTATTATAGAAATAATTTTTTTATTATGTTATAATATTCTTACTAAAGAATCGATTTATTTTTAATAGAAAGGGTTTGATAACCATGATTTTCAAGGATTTATGTAGAGGATTACATAATTATGCCTGTGTTATTTCTGTGGAGAAAAAAGATGATGGCTATGGTGAAATAAGAATAGTAGATGGTAACGATAAATATTTAGAATCATTTAATTATGGTGATACCAAAAAAGAATTTATCCCTAATTCAATTTATACGGATTTAATTGAAAAAAATCTTAATTTTGAGAATTATTGTTATAGAGCTGCCATAAAAAAAGAATTATTACATTCTTATGCATATCCTAAATTATATGGCGCATGGTTTCATATGATATATATTCCTATTGATTATGAAGAGGATAATAAATGTTATTGCCTATATATAATGGATATAAATAATGATTTTAATTCTGATACATTATCAAGCTCTAAAAATGAAATAGCAAATAAGGTTTTAAAAGTAACGCTTCAGCTAAGCGATAGAAATCAAGATTTAAAAATATCTTTACAAAAGGTATTAAAAGATATTAGAGAAATGTGTGAAGCTGAATTTAGTTGTATTTTAATATTAAATGATGACAAAGAAGAATTAAATGTTTTAGCAGAAGATAGAGATATAAATGGTACTAAACTTCCGATGAAAGAATATTTAGATGATGAATTTTATAATCTAGCTAAATCATGGATAGATACGCTTGGTGATTCTAATTGCTTAATTATATCTAATGAATCAGGTATGAATTTTGTAAAAGAAAGAAATTATAAGTGGTATAAATCTTTAGTTAAATCAGGCGTTAAATCGTTAGTATTATTCCCACTTCAATTTAGAGAAAGAATATTGGGTTACATTTGGGTATCAGATTTTAAATCAGATGATACTATTAAAATAAAAGAAACACTAGAAATTACAACATTTATTTTAGAATCAGAAATAGCTAACTATTTATTAACGAATCAATTAACTTTTTTAAGTAAAATAGATTTACTAACAGGTGTATGTAATAGAAATGAAATGAATAATTATGTACAAAAGCTAGCTGATTCAAATATTGAAAAGAACTTTGGTTTATTTTTCTTAGATATTAATGGCTTAAAGCATGTTAATGATGAACTAGGTCACCTAGAAGGTGATAAGCTAATTAAAAGAGCAGTTACAGCCTTAAAATCAATTTATAAAGACATTCCAATATATAGAGCTGGTGGAGATGAATTTGTAATAATAATTGAAGATGCAACACAAGAATTGTTAGACCATTATAAAGAAGAAGTCAAAGAAAAAGCTAAAGATTTCGATGTTTCATTTGCTGTAGGATATTATATAATTAATAATTCTAAACAAATATATAAAGCATTAAAACTTGCAGATGAAGCAATGTATATTGATAAAAAGAAATATTATGATAATAAATAATAAAATGCCTTTTCAAAAGGCATTTTATTTATCTATTTCTTTAATTAATTTATAATCAGATTTATATATTGCAATAATTAATGAATTCTTTAATTCAATAACCATTGAATACTTATATAAATCATCTATTTTAAGCTCATTAAATAATCCTTTTTCATATAATGATCTTAATATCTTATTCTTAGATTTTGAATCTATAGCTTCATTCCACCAAGCCTTAGGCTTTAAATTATAATGATTTAAATAATCAATTATTATTGATTTATGAAATTCATCATAATAATCTTTATCTTTTACATATTCATCTATTGTCATAAATAAATGTTCTAGTGTTTTATGCTTAAAATCTAATTTACCAAGTCCATTAAAGAACATAAATGGATTTTTCTCATTATCTAATACAATTAGCATGGTATTTCTCATTAAATAGCTATTATAATAGCTTTCAAAAGAATCTTCTGTATAATGAATTTCTTTAATATCATCTATACTTAAATAATTATTATATTTGATTTCATATGGTGCATTTTTATCCCATACATAACCATATAATGATGATTCATTATATAATCTTGTGCCATGAAGCATTTTTAAAAAGCCAAGTTGTAATTCCTTAGGTCTTAAGGATATACAATCATTAAATGTTTTAATGAAAGAAGAATAATCTTCTTTAGGTAATCCTGCAATTAAATCTAGATGTAAATCTATTATATCTGCATCTTGTATTTTTCTTATATTAGAAAATAATAAATCATTATTTTGTATTCTTCCTACTGCAAGATTAGCATTAATATTAGTAGATTGAATTCCTATTTCAAATCTTATTAAATGCTTAGGAGCGTTTTTATTTATATAATCAATATATTCAGGCTTTAATAAATCACCTGTTATTTCAAATTGATATGATTCATTTTCTTTATGATTAGCTATAATAAAATCAATTAAATCTATAAATTTCTTATTTGCGTTAAATGTTCTATCTAAGAATTTATATACTCTTGCGCCTTTAGATTGTAAATATAATAATTGTTTTTTGATTTCTTCCATATCAAAAAATCTTAATTTATTATCTAATGATGCCATACAATATCCACAATGATATGGGCATCCTCTAGATGTTTCAATATAAATTATTTTATTAGGAATATCATCTAGTAAGTCATATGCCATTTTAGATTTAGATAGATTAACTAATTTATCAAATGTAAATCCATGGTTATAATAAAGGTTAGGTATATCTTTTAATTCACATCTATTATCTAAATAAGATAGAAGCATATGAAATGCCTCTTCACCCTCATTTTTTATTACATAATCACATAAATTATTATCTATATAATCATATGGATTATATGATACCTCAGGTCCTCCAAGCATTATTTTTTTATTATTATGATTTATATTATTTAATATATTTTTTATTATTTCTATATTCCAAATATAACAAGAAAAGCCTAATAAGTTAGAGTCACTATTATTAATATATTCTATTATTTTAGAGATATCATCTTTAATAGTAAATTCTTTAATTGTAGTATCGTATGTTGTATTTTTCTTTAGTAATCTAATTGCTAAATTAGGATGTATATATTTAGCGTTTATTCCTATTAATAATGCCTTCATTTTACCACCATAATAATTTTATCATAAATTTCTTGCTTTATAATAAAAATAATAATATAATCAAACACGTATTATAAGGGAGTAGTTCGCTAGATATAGTTGCTGGCCTACACACTGGTTAATCCAGGTTCAGTATTAAAGAACGAGACTTATGCAAAGGCATAGGTCTCTTTATTTTTTGGAGGATTAGATTATGACATTTGAAATAATAATCCAGATTGTTTTACTTGGAATTGCTCTATCTATGGATGCATTTGCAGTTAGTGTTACTGATGGTTTAACTTATACAGATATAGATAAGAAAAAATCATTCTTTATAGCATTTGTGTTTGGTTTTATGCAAGCATTAATGCCTTTAATTGGATTCTTTTTAGTTGAAGGTATCGCAAGGATTGTTGGAGAATCTGGTGGAGCTAATGCTGGTAAAATAATGTCAGATATTGTATCTTGGATAGCTTTTTGCTTATTATTATTTATTGGTGGAAAAATGCTAATAGAAGGAATAAAGGATTTAAAGAAGCCAGAAGAAGAAAAAGAACTAAAGAAATTTAGTGTAAAAGAGGTATTATATTTTGGCTTTGCAACAGCAATAGATGCCTTAGGTACAGGTGTTGCCCTTCATTCAGGCCTATCTAATTCAAATACTATTTGGTTACATGTAGTTATTATTATGGTAATTACTTTTACAATATCATTAATTGGTTTATTTTTAGGTAATAGAATAGTTAAGCTATTAAAGGGAAAATTCGAAATTACAGCAATAATTGGTGGTTGTATTTTAATTATTTTAGCTATTTGGATTATCTTAAGTCATTATCTTGGAATCTAATAATACACAAAATTTGCAAAAAATATTAAATGTGATATAATAAACGATGTTTATTATAGGGAGGAACATAAAATGGAAGATAATAAAGAAACAAAAAAAGAAACTAAAGCATATAATGAAAAGAATTTAACTAAATCAATTGTTTTTGCAGCAATTATTACAGGATTAATGATCTTACATTCAATTTTAGGAATATTTGTTAGTGGAAACTTACCTTGGTTTATTCTAAACACATTATTTACAGCTGGTGCTGTAGTAGTAGGTCTATTAACAGCATTATTCTTCTTTAAGACAACTAAGGATAATATGAAAAATGATTTACCAAGCTTCATTGTTAGTTTAGTTGCAATGTGTGTTTGTGCTTTATGTGTTATTTGGTGGAGCATTGATACACTAACAAATTTATTTGGTTTCATTCACGATATTACTAGTAAGTAAGAATTGACTAAAAGCCTTTTTAGAGGCTTTTTTTATTTGTCGATTCATTGTATAATGAAAATGTCAAAATACATTTAAAAAGGAAGATTATAGATGAGAAAAAGAAGATTATTTTTAGGCCTTGGTCTAGCTTTAGTTTCTTTAGTATTAGCTTCTTGTGATAATGAATCAAAAGAAACTAATAATACAACTTTAGAACCAACAACTGAAACAACTCCTGAGGTAGTAGATACTACTTTAGAGCCAACAACTGAAACAACTCCTGAGGTAGTAGAAAAAGAAACAGTATATATTTGTGAAGGAGATACATCAGATAAAACAATTTTAAGTACACAAGAGATAATTAAGGGTAAGCCTGTATTACCTCAAATAGTTGCACCTATAAAGGAAGGATATAGAGTCTTAAATTATAGATTATCTTCATCTATAGATGGTGATATTATAGATTCTGATTTTATATATTCAAGTAAGAAAAAATTTAATCTATTTGTTGAATGGGAAAAGATTGATTATAATTCAGTTCATGAAATGAATGTAGAAATTTCAGAATTAAAAGATTATTTATATTTAGCATCAGGAAGTGAAGCTCAACAAGCTAATTTCTACCAAAACGGATTTGTTAAGGATAAAATGCCTGATTATAGTAAATATAAGGATGAAGCATATGTACAGGTTAAAACTGCAGATGAATTTATTAATGCGATTTATAATGCCAGAATCGATTATATATCTACTTATGATCAGATTATTGGTACAAATGGTTATGTTATAAGAAAAAATGTTAGAACTGCTACCAACTGGCCTATAGCATTAAAAAAAGGTTTATATTTAAAAAAATCTGATGGTTCATTTGAAAAAATACCGGAAGACACTCCTTGGGATCCAAATGATACAGTTTATACTGCAGATTTGACTTATTATGAAGACTCAGAATATGTTGATGTAACATTAAAACAAACTTTAAATAAAGATGCAACAGTTCATGTAATTGAAATTATGAATGATATTGATTTAGGATATAATAAATTGTCTGATACTGCAAAAGTACTGGGCATTGTTGGAAATTATTGTTCTGCTTATCAAACAGCAATCGATAATGATGAAGCACCTTTTTCTTATACATCTTTCTTAACTGAGAACGGAATTAGTGAAATTAAAATCAGCAATACTAACAATTTATTAATATATTCTAAAAATGGTGCAAAAATTACTCATGCAGGTTTTAGCGTAGAATCATGCGATAGAGTAACATTTAGAAATCTTGAAATGGATGAATTATGGCAATGGGAAGACACACCAACTTTAACCCCTAATTTCACATGTGGTGATATGGATGTGTTTGGTTGGGCATATTTTAAAATTAGCTGTGCAGGATATATTTGGATTGATCACTGTACATTTGGTAAATCATACGATGGACAAATAGATGTATCTAATCCATATTATTATTCTAAAAATAATGCAGTTAGAGCACCATATGGTAAACCTACTACATACGATGAGAATAACTCTGGTGGTGTACATATTTCAAATTGTAAATTTAATTCAGGATCTGATGATAAAGATGGATATTTATATAAGATGATGGAAGAAATTGAAGCTGATTATCAAAAGAGTTTAAATAATTCAGATTATGCATGCAAATTCTTATATTATAAGACATTAAGAGATGTTTATAAGTTATCATTTGATGATATTTTATATGGTATAGCTATTCCGCAAAAAAAGGGATTCTTATTAGGAGATAGTAAAGAAAGTCAACAAGACTACTCTTATCATTTTAATAAATATTTAAAAGTATCATTTGCAAATACTACATTTGTAAATTTGGAAGATAGAATACCTAATGTTAGAGGTGGCCTAGCTTATCTTTATAACTGTGTTGTTGATAATTCTAAATATTTTAAGTATAGAACTATATTGATTAATGCAGGGGCTAGATCAATAGATACTTTATATCCATATACAGATGATAAAGGTAAAGTTCATTATCCGTTTAAATTGGCTTTAGTATCTCAAGCAATAATTGGTGGCTATGGTGCTTCAATTTGTGCTGAAAATTGTATTTTTATTGGTATAAGTTCTTTAGTTAAAAATAATAATAAATATGATAATTATTCTATTACAGTAGAACAAATGGGGGCTGGCTATAGATTAGTTAACTGTATTTGGTATAATGATCCAATGAGTGAAGATTATGATAGAATTATTAATACAGATACAAATCCAAATCAAATCCAATCAACAGTTAGTGAAACATCACCAATGACAACTCTATTATTCAATTGGCATAATGAATCAAATACAAATCCAATTGAATTAGCATTATATAAGCTTGATAATTTAACTAAGACATTAATTGAATCAAGCCATATTGGTGTTAATGCAAATTATAATAAGATGTATCTATATACAGACGCGTTATATTATACAGAAAAAGAATAAATGATTATGGCATCCATTAAGGATGCCTTTTTCATATCTTTCATTAATTATTATTAAGAATAATATGTTAAAATTATATATACTAGGAGGTGCATAAAAAATGGATAATAAAATATATTTATGTATAGATTTAAAAAGCTTTTATGCATCTTGCGAATGTGCAGATAGAGGCCTAAATTCCCTAACTACTAGATTAGTTGTTGCTGACCCATCTAGAGGAAGGGGAGCATTATGTCTTGCGGTATCTCCTGCCTTAAAGGAACTTGGTGTTAAAAATAGATGTCGTTTATTTGAAATACCTAAAAATATAGATTATATTTGTGCAATTCCTAGAATGAAAAGATATATGGTAGTTTCTGCAAATATATATGCAATATATAGAAAATATGTTGCAGAAGAAGATATTTATGTATATTCAATTGATGAATGCTTTATTGATGTTACAAGCTATTTAAAGCTATATAGAATGGATGTAAAAGAATTAGCTAAAATAATGATAGATGATGTATTTAGAACAACAGGTATATGCGCTACTGCAGGAATAGGTACTAATTTATTTTTAGCAAAGCTTGCCCTAGATATAATGGCAAAGCATACAGATGATCATATTGGATATTTAGATATAGATATATTTAAAAAAGAATTATGGCACCATGAGCCTATTACAGATGTTTGGAATATATCTTATGGTACTGCAAATAGATTATTAAAATATGGTGTTAAAACATTATATGGTATAACAACGCTTGATGAGGATTTGTTATATAAAGAATTTGGTATTAATGCTGAAATAATAATAGATCATGCAAATGGAATAGAGCCTGTAACAATAAAAGATATAAAAGGATATAAAAGTAAAACAAATTCTTTAACAAGCCAACAAATATTATTTGAAAATTATGATTATGAATCTACATTATTAGTATTAAAGGAAATGGTAGATTTAGCATCATTAGAGCTTGTAGAAAAGAAACTAGTAGCATCAGGAATATCATTATATATTGGATATTCTGATGATTTAATTAAACCTACAGGCGGTTCTAGAAGATTAAATGAATATGTACAAAGTAGAGAAAGATTATTAGACTATTTTGTAACATTATTTAAAGAAACAACTAATCCTAATTATTTAATTAGAAGAATAGGTATAAGTTTTCATAATGTATTAGATGAATCATTTGAAACAATTGATTTATTTAGTGACGAAGTAAAAATGAAAAAAGAAAAGGAATTACAAAAATCTATAATTGAGATAAAGAAAAAATATGGAAAGAATTCCATATTAAAGGGAATGAATATAGAAAAGAATGCTACTACAGTAAAAAGAAATGAGTTAGTCGGAGGTCATAACGCAGGTAGTAGTAAGAAGGAGGATTTTAAGGATGGAAAAAAGAACTAAAATGTCTATGCAAGATAGGGCTAAAATATTTTTACCATTCAATGGTTTAAGAGGCTATTATGATTTAATATTAAAAGTAGATAAAATAATTGAGCCTAAGGATGAATTAACAGAAGATGAATTAAATAATTTATCTAATGTATTTAATAAATTAAAAAGAAAAATGATTGTAACTATTAAATATTATAATGTAGATGGATATGAATCTATATCAGGTATGATATCTAGGATAAGTGCTGAAAATAGAATTATAAGAATAGTTAAAACAGATATTTCATTAGATGATATTAAAGATATTAAAATAGAAGAATAAAAATGGGACCGAAGTCCCATTTATTTATTGTTTGTTATTAATTAGATAGCTTGAGCCATCATTGCTTCAGCAACCTTCTTGAAGCCTGCGATATTAGCACCTGATAATAAATCGAATTCATTACCAGCTTCTTTAGCTTCCTTATAAGAAGCATTGAAGATATTTACCATGATATCATGTAATCTTTGATCAACTTCTTCGAAAGTCCAAGATAATCTTAATGAGTTTTGGCTCATTTCAAGACCAGATGTAGCAACACCACCAGCATTTGAAGCCTTAGCAGGAGTAAATATGATCTTGTTTTCAATTAAATATTTAGCAGCATCTAATTCAGTAGGCATGTTTGCACCTTCGCATACTGCGATACAACCATTCTTAACTAATGTCTTAGCTTCTTCTAAATTTAATTCATTTTGTGTAGCACAAGGCATTGCGATATCACACTTAACTGACCAAATTCCACGGCAGCCTTCATGATATTCAGCACCTTTAACTCTGTTTACATATTCTTTAATTCTACCACGTTCAACTTCTTTGATTTGCTTAACAACATCAAGGTTGATACCATTTTTATCATAAATATAACCGTTTGAATCAGACATAGCAACAACCTTAGCACCTAAAGTAGTAGCTTTTTCATTTGCATAAATTGCAACGTTACCAGAACCAGAGATAACTACTGTCTTACCAGCAAATGAAGTATTTCTTAAAGCCTTTAGAGCTTCTTGAGCATAGTAGCATAGACCATAACCTGTAGCTTGAGTTCTAGCTAAAGAGCCACCATATGTTAAGCCCTTACCAGTTAATACTCCAGTGAATTCATCACGGATTCTCTTATATTGACCGAATAAGTAACCAATTTCTCTTGCACCAACACCGATATCTCCAGCAGGAACATCTGTATCAGGTCCGATATGACGATATAATTCAGTCATGAATGATTGACAGAATCTTAATACTTCGTTATCTGATTTTCCCTTAGGGTCGAAATCAGAACCACCTTTACCACCACCCATAGGTAATGTAGTTAATGAGTTCTTTAATACTTGTTCAAGACCTAAGAATTTAATAATAGAAGCATTAACACTTGGATGTAATCTTAAACCACCCTTGTAAGGTCCGATTGCACTATTATATTGTACTCTAAATCCTCTGTTAACTTGGAATTCACCCTTGTCATCAACCCAAACAACCTTGAATT
>CAMOUB010000016.1 GCA_946626345.1 uncultured Caryophanales bacterium
CTCAGTATCAAGTTTCTGTTCGTTGGGCCACTATTTCGCTATTGCTTCTTTTCACACTCCGTCACCGGTTTATGCTTTGCAAGTCGCTATCGAGTTCATTGGCAACTATGCCTCTTGGGACTTTCACCCTAGATTTATAACATGCCCATCATACTATCAAAAAGGAGATGAACTCGTCATCTCCTTTACTAATCTAGTTATTTTTTTAATTTACTATGCATTAGGGAATGTAACTTTAACCCAATATAAACAGTTATCTCCAGTGCTATCTTCATCACACTTAATTACAACCTTTGTTTTTTCAGTAAAAGTATAGAATTTTTGACCTTCACTACCAACTAAACCAGTTACTTTTGTTCCATTAATATCGTAATCAGCAGTATAATTAGCATAAACTTCTACTTTTGCTCCAGCAGCAACTTCAAATTCGATATTTCCACCATAAACATAAGAGTTATCACCGCCATTATCATTAGCATTTGCAGTTACGTTAAATGCTTTTTGAGATCCATAATTTCCATCTGTTCCAAATGTTAATGCAGCTGCTTCAGAAATAATTTGGTCTATTTCACATTTAGCATAGAATATTGGATTGTTTTCTGTACTAGTATTACCACGAGAAATAACCCACTCGCCTTTTTCAGTAAGCTTATATACGCATGTTGTAATATCACCTTCAGTAGTAGATGAAATTAATTCTGCAGTAGTTGCTCCACAAACAACCTTAGGTGCTGCTGTTGGTTTACTACCAGATCTTGGAGCAATCATTAATGTTAATGTTGCAGAACCTGTTATAGATACTTTCAATGCACCTGAATCAGTAGATGAATTAAGTTTTACACCATATCCAGTTGTAATAGATTCACCTTTAAGATTTGTAAATGTTTGATTGTTAACTAATGAAGCACATTGATCAGCACTTGGTGAGAAATATTTAATATTAGTTGCAGTCGCTTCCTTTGTATAGTCTGCATTTAAGTTATCAGTAGTATACCATTCAGCAGCTGTCCAATTTGCATCTTCAACTTCACATGTAAAATCCTTAGTAACATTACTACCATCACATGCAGTTACTGTAAATGAAGCAGTACCAGCAGCCTTAAATGATACTTTTCCATTATATTCATCAATTGTAGCAATTGATTCATCATTTGATTTCCACTTAACTGATTTATTAGTAGTCTCACCACTTGATACTTTTGCAGTAAGTTTACAATCAACACCTACTATAAAATTGTTTGTACTTGCTGAAATATCAATTGATGTAGCCTTAGTTTCTTTAATTGTTGAATCCTTTGTAACAACAATCTTTCTAATATATGTTTTAGCTTTTGCAGTAATAACAACAGATGTAGCTGACTCATCATAAACAATATAAGTATCTGATAATTCTGAACTTGTTGTTCCATTATTGAAGAACATTATACCAGCACCTTGTGATCCAGTTGTTGCTTCTACTGTTCCAGAATGATAACCATATACTTCTACGTAACATTTTCCTGATACTGGAATTGTTATTGTTGCACCACTATTACCTACATAATGTGGTTTATCATCAGCATTTTCCTTTGCAAATCCATCGCAAAGTGATGATTGATCTTCAGTACCATCAAACTTATAAATTGTAGTTTCACCAACAACTTCACCATCAAGTGTATTAGAAGATGTATCAGCATCAACTAAGAAATTATTATCACTAATAACTGCATCAATATCCCAAAGATTTACTTCATCTTTTTCATATTTTAATTTTCCTGTATTATAAATTCTGTTTAAAATTGCTTTTCTACCACCAAATTCTTTTGATACAGTGTCATCATCAAGAATATTATCATTTCCTTCATAATTTAATGAAGCGGCTGTTGCCTTATCCATTTTCCAACCGATTACAGTTTTAGGATAATCTGTTTCAAATTGTGAATTTTTAAATACACTAGCTTCAACATCAGTACATGTAGTATTAATATATGCTACTTGATCATAGCATCCTGAAGAACCTAAACTACGAGCAAGGTATGTTTTTTGGCCGTTTGCTTTAGCTTCGTCTGATTCTTTTACAGTTGAATTATAAATTACTAAACCTTTACCTACTTTTGAATTAATACTCATTCTTGGAGCAGCTACAATTGTTTCATGTGATGCAAATGTAGAGGAATCATAAACTGATACAATTTCACATTTTTCATATAGTGCTACAATACCAGCTTTTTCCATCCAAATGAAATCTACGTCACCTTCAATGTAACATCCATAGAACCAGGCTTTTCCAACTGTTCTTAATGTATCTTGATGAGATTTAAATCCACAGTTATATGCAATAGTGTTTCCTGTAGTGTCTGTTCCTAAAACTTCAGATTGAACATCTTTTTTACCTGCACCATCTCTTGTCCAATCACTTACTAATGTAATATTTTCTAAAATAATATTACCAGTACCTTGAATTTCTATTAAATTACGAGTCTTTTCTTGACCCATATCACTACCATGACCTGTAATGACTACATCTGCACCATATTTTGCAGTTGTATTACCTTTTATCTTAATTGTTGCAGAACCATTATAAGAAAGTCCTTCTGCACTATAATTACCCTTAGGAATAGTAATTACAAATGTATCAGTAGATGTTGCTGGAATTGCAGCAAATGCTTCTGCAAGTGTTGCATATTCAGTTCCATTCATCTTAATTGCAGTATCTTTAGAAACTGCAGCAAATTTAGCATAAATTGTTGTTGCAGCAGAAATAGTTTCTGTTTCAAAATTAAATTCTGTAGTTAATGCAGAATCTTTACACCATGTCACAAATTCATATGTATTATTGTTATCCTCTGCCTTTGTTGGATTTGTAGCTGGTTTTGTTACCTTTCCACCTTGTGCTACTTCTACTGAAGACACTTCTGTAGTTCCGTCCATAAATTTAACAGAGTACTTAGTATCACCTTGTCCGGTTGGAGTTGTTTCACCTGTTGTACTTTCAGTTGGAGTATCACCAGTTGGAGTAGGACTTTCAGTAGTCTTTTCACCAGATTCTGTGTTATTAGCCTTATTATTACATGCAGCTAAAGTAAATACTGCTGATGCTAATAAAACTCCTAAAAATAAATTTTTCTTTTTCATCTTTTTTCTTTTCTCCTTATATTTTATATTGTCTCAAAATATTATTATTTGAAAACAAATAACTGTTTTAATAATAGCATAAAGAAAGCGTTTTTACAAGAATACTATATTAAAAATTTTATTAATTTTTACGTATTTTTTATTTAGTGTAATATATCTTACAATATATTAGTTTATTCATTTTGTTTTCGTTATGAAGTTGTTCTTTTATTATCATAATAACTATTTTTTAATCATAATAAAAAGGCTGTTAAGCCTTGATAATGATTAATTCAATATCAAAGGTTTAAACAACCTTTATTTATTTGATTATCTTAAAGTTACTCTTTGAGTATCTTTATTGTATTCCCAAATATTATCTAAATCGAAATCAAGATAAATTGGTCCGAATATTTCTTTTGGTAGACCATAATCAGTTACAATCCACTCTTTTGTTTCTTCACTATAATAATACATTACATCACCATATTGATGTGAAGAAGATTGAACTAATTTAGA
This sequence comes from uncultured Caryophanales bacterium, assembly GCA_946626345.1. Lineage (GTDB taxonomy): Bacteria > Bacillota_I > Bacilli_A > Acholeplasmatales > Anaeroplasmataceae > Anaeroplasma. The sequence goes on from CAMOUB010000016.1 coordinate 3,613, forward strand.
ATAATATTCTGCCCAATCACCATAGTTATAATAGTTATTATGTAACTTTTCATCTACAGCGGTTGCACGTCCAATAATTGGATTTAAATTCTTATGAGCATACTTTTGAACTTCATCAATAGTACCTTTTTCTAAAGCATCATAGAATCTAGCCTTAGCATCAATGTATTGTCCTTTATATACAAATGTTACATATGCAAAGTTATGATCAACATTAATATAACCAGAACCATTATCAAGGTCACCTAAGATACCAGCACCATATAGACCCTTAGAAATAATTATACCTTCGAAGAAGTTTCTATTTAAGTTAACAGTATACATTTCAGAATCATTCTTACAACGTCCTAAGATACCACCAGAGTTTCCACCAGTATCAGAACCATCGCCAATTGTTGCAGTAACATAGCAGTTAGTCATTGTAATATTTAAATATGTTGAAGAATCAGCAATTTGAGCATTACCAACTAAACCAGCTTGATACTTATTCTTTGAAGAAATTGTATATTCGTTAGGTAAAATATAAATCTTATCTATAGCTTTATCACCTGTAGGAATTGCATCACCAACATGGAAATCTTTGTCCTTAGTTAAGTCAATTGCTACATAGTTATAAGTATTATCTACTGCTTGATATACATATCTATAATATTGAGTATTTGCTTGGAATGTTGTATCTTCTGTTGGAGTATAGAATTCAATTGGGTTAACTAATTGACATCTGTTGAAGAAGTTATCTCCACCAACAACTTGACCAACTAATCCACCTACTGCTTCATAACCTACGAATGAAGAATTTGTAATCTTAACATTTTGAACGAAACCACCATTCATAGCACCAATTACACCCATTCTCTTACCTTTACCAGAATCAATGTAATTTAACTTAATATGATCAAATGTTACGTTCATAATTGAACCGTTAACAACCTTATAGAATATATTTACACTATTTGATGAATTTGAACTTGTAGCTGTAATGTTAGAAATTGTATGGTTACCACCATTGAATAAGCCACTAAATTCTTTTGTTGCCATATTTGTATCCCAAGTAACATTCTTGAAGTCTAAATCTTTTGTTAAATAGAAGATTGTTAATGTCTTAGAATAATCAGCACCATCTGGAGAACCAGCTCTTGCTAGCTTCATAAATTCAGATTCACTAGTGATTGATTTAGTCTTAACAACTGCCTTATAAACTTGAGCATCTGCTAAGTTAGATAAATTATCGTTAACTACAGTGTAGTAAATATAATATGCTGTATCGCTTGTTGCATTATTATTAGCTATAAATTGAGCAACAACCTTATCTGTTGAAATCTTATAAGATTGAACTCCTTCCATCTTAACTAATTCTTCTGGAGTTACTTCTCCTAAATCAGTAGTTGATGTAATAGCTTTTACATAACCTTCAACGTTAGATAAGTTACCACTAATTGCGAAACCATCAGCACTTAAAATTACATTACTCTTATTATTAATGAAATCAATTGAACAATCTGGATCTACTACATATACCTTAAATGTATAGCTTGAGATTTGGTTAGAATCTTCTTTTGATGTTGCTGTAACTGTAATTCTATAAACACCAGGGTTAGATGTATAAACATCATCAATTGGATAGAACTTAGAGTTACCATCTGCTGCATATTCATATTTATATTCAATGTCATATAATCTTGGATCTATTTCATTGTTATTAATTGAAGATGCATCTACTGGATAAACTCTAGGAGCATAATATGTACTATAGATTTGTACTCTTAATGCATCAGCACCTGTAGATTCTAGCTTACCTAAATATTGTTCTCTTGGATAAACTACAATATTAAATACCTTTTTAATAGTTGCTGTTGCATATCTAATAGTTGCTGTTAATTGAACTGTTGTTTTTGTCTTTGGAACTAAAACATGAGCAGTTGATTCAACTGACATTGATTTAGATACTGTTTCATTATTTAAAATTTGAATTACATCTTCATTTGAAGATTCCCAAGTTATTTCACAACCATTCATTAAATTAGTTATATCAAAATCTTGGAAAGTAGCATTTACATTTGTAATAGGAGCTAATGCCATATATGCAGATAATACTCTTTCCATATCTTTTGTCATATTTGGATTAGATGTTTCAAATGAGAAATAATCAGGATGTGTATATTCAGCGATTGATGATTTATTTAATACACAACCAACTGGTTTACCTTCTGCAAATGTATTTAAGTTAGAATCATTAGCAAGTGCTAATTTATCATGCATATTTACAGAACCATCTACATTTCTATAAGCTTCATCAATTGATTTACCTAATGCATATAATTTATCTTTATCTCTACCATCACAAATTGCATTAATTGAAGTTAAATCTTTAAAATCAGCATCAGTTAAAGAATCGAAATCTTCACCACCATTAAATGGAATATCAGCAGTAAATGAATGATAGCTTGAACCATCTTTTACATCTCTAAATGCTTTATATATTTCTTTATCTGTTCTTTCAGTTTGGAAGATACTATATGCTGTACTACCTCTAAATGCATCAGCGTTGTTTAAGTTATCGCCTTCTGCAACATATTTATCTTGGTTATTAATATAAGATAATACACCATAGAAATCATTATATGAACCGATTGTTCTTGCTAAGTCAATGTTGTTTGACTTATTAACAGCATAATTAATCCCTCTTGTATCAGTTCCTGCGCCATCCATATTTAAACCAATACAGTTATTATATGCTGTAACATTTCTTAATGAAATAAGACCTGGGTTAGAGTTATCAGATACACCATGATATTTATTATTAAATGTCATACAGTTTTCTACTATAACATCACCTGTCATTGTAGAACCACCTAATTTAAATCCGATACCATCACCATTTTGAGTATCATATGCTCTACCTTCATTAACCATATCTGTAGCAAATGCTGGTTGAGCAACATATGGTAAGAATCCATTTTCAAATGATACACAGTTATATAATAAAACTGTACCAATGTTTCCTGAATCTTGTTTAGCATATAAATCCCAACCATCATCAGAATTTCTAAATGCTATACAACCATCGAAAACATTCATATGTCCAACAGTAAGCTTTGCAGCGAAACCATCGGCATTTTCACCTAATGTAACATCATCATAATTTGCAAATGATGTACAGTTTCTAATTAAGTTATATCCTGGCCATTCATCTAATGTTGCTTGAGATGAACCACCACGACCAATTTGTAATCCTGTATCTCTATTGTTATAGAACATACATTGATCAACAATATTATGGTTACCAGCTACATACATACCATTATCACCAGCACCAGTAACTTCTAAGCCATAGAAATACCAATAACTACCATAAACTTGAATTCCTCTATTTGCATCATCAAATGTCATTTCAGAGAAATCAAATTCTACTCTATCGCCTTTATTTTCAGGTTGAACAGTAATAAATTGTCCTGGAGCACCATTATATTTAATTTCGTATGCTGTTGCAGCATTACTATCTTTTCCAATAGGAATACGCTCATTAAATTTATATGTACCTGCAGCCATTTTAATATTAGTACCAGGTGATACTCTCTTAGTTGCAGTAATAAAATCATATGGATTTTCTTTTGTACCATCACCAGCAGATGTTCCTGTAGGTGATACATATAAATCTTTATTACCTTCAGATACTAAATCAATTGTAATGTTTTGAATTTTATCTGCAGCTAATGAGTTTAGGGCTTCACCTAATAAAATTTGCTTTTGATCATTTGTATTTTTAACTGCTTTACAAGAAGCAAGCGTAAGAGCAGCTGCTGAGGCAAATGCTAAAGCAGTAATTAATGTTCTTTTTTTCATTTTCTCTTACCTCCTACTTCTTAATAGCTGTAATAAAGCCATGGAATGTTAAGGCCTTACCTACTGCAGCAACCTTATATGTACCAGCTTCAGGAATTTCAATAACGAATTTTTCTGGTAACTTATTTTGTGTTGCTGTATATGTATCAATTAATATACCTGAATTATCATATAAACCAAATAAACGTTCGTCAGTAGAACCTGAACCCATGTATAAAATTAATACACCTGGCTTATCAAACTTGAATTCTAAATATGAATCGCTTGCTAATTGATTTAAATATATGTAACCAACAAATGATAATTTATCTTCTTCACAAATTGTAGTCTTACCTTCAATTATAACATTACCTTTAGAATCTGTTGTTTGAATACCAAATCCTCTAAATATATTAGCATATGCATAATCACTGCTAAATTCATATCTACCAACAACTTTTTTACCATCTTTATCAATTTCAACATCATACTCATCACCACCAGTTAAATTATTAACTTGCGTAATTGTATATGTTTCAGATGGTTTAATGTTAATTTCAGTTTCCCAATAAATTGGATCTCCATCCTCTTTTAATTCGTTTGACAAAATTTTAACATTATGTACACCTTCAATATAAGTTAAAGCTCCTGTTACACTAAACTTATCTTGAGTAATTTTCATAACCTCTTCAGGTCCATATTTTCTTTCAACAGTAATTTCATAATCACTTAAATCAATAATACCATCAAGTGATGCATTAATTTCAGGTTTAACACCATCTTCTAAATATAATCCTTCGATAGGATTAATAACATCAACTACGATAAATGATTGAACTACATTCTTTCTAGTTTCTTTATTAATTGTTATATCTCCTGCGTCATAAACAATAGGAACAATATAAGAACCAACTTTTGATGTATCTACACTAGAATAATCTATTTTTAGCTTACCATCATTACTTTCCATTGTCTTTTTATCAGTATCATTTTTAATATTACCTGTATCATATTCAACTATTGATGTTTTAAATGCAGTACCAACAGCATTTACTTCATTATTAATAATTGAAATATTTAGGTCAGTTGGACTTAAAGTGAAATCATTAACAAATCCTGTTTTCTTTGAATAAGTTACATAACATGTATAAATTCTTCCATCATTTGTTAATGTTTTATAAATAGAACCTTCATCTATTTGTTTAGGTGTTTTACCTTCTTTATATCCAGCTTTAATACCTGCTGTATATTTTAAATTCTTAGTTGTTTCAAATTCAGATGATCTAACTGATATATTATAGCTAGATTGAGTTTGAGTTTCATTGTATCTATAGTTAACAAGTACAGTATAGTTACCCATAATACTTGTATCTACTGCTGAAGCATCAATACGTACCTTTTCTGATACATTTGCTAAAATAGAAACTGCCTTACCATTTTCATCTAATCTTGCTGATCCATCTGGATTAACTGCAATAAATGATGCTAAAACAACTAATCCTTCAGATGAATATTCCTCACCTAAATAAAATTTAGTTCTTGCATAATTTGTATAGACAGTAATTTTTTGTAATCTATATTGAATCTTTGCATCCTCATTAATATAAATATCAGGATAATTCTCTGGATTATCTAACGTAGACTTATCGCCAAGTGCTGCCTCTAAGTCTTCAAATTCAACATAATCTGGAATTGGTGTAGTACTTTCTTCAGTTTCTGTTGAAGTTGGAGTCGGAGTAACTTCAGTTGTTGGTGTAGTTTCTGGATCAGTAGTAGTATTTTTCTTACCCTTACATGCAGAAACGCTCAAAACGAAAGCTAAACCTAATGCTAAAATGCTTATTTTTTTGATTCCCTTCATAGTTTTCCCTCCTATGTAAACGCTTTACGATTTATTATATATAATAATATTTATGGTGTCAATGAAAAATCAACACAAAAAAATGATAATAGACGTATTTATTACATTTGTCTATATATGTTACATATTTTAGTAATATTTCTTACATTATAGCGTTTTTGTATGCAAAATAAAGTAATCTTTATATGTATTTTTAATATAATTTTCTATTTCTTTTGTTGGATTTATGATAAACATTGTAGGTCCACTACCGCTTAAATATATATTTGATTTATTCTTTATATCATTAAAAGTATTATTTAATTCATTACTTAATTTAAGTGCTGGTTTTGTTAAGTCATTAAATATATTTTTCTTTAATAAATTTAAATCATTATTAATTAATGCATCAAATATATTATCAATTTTTTCTTTATAATCATGTCCATCATAATTATAATTTTTATATACATCTTTTGTAGATAAACCAAGTTTTGGTTTTAATAATAATAATTCAAATGGCATATATTTTATATTATTAGGTAATACCTTTTCACCCCTATTAACACATAAAGCAAGCTTTGTATCTATAAAAAAAGGTACATCACTTCCAAGAATTGATGCCATATCTAATAATTCTTCTTTAGTTGCTATATTGTTAAATAACTTATTTAATCCTTTTAGTGTTGCTGCTGCATCAGTTGAACCACCAGCTAAGCCAGCAGCACTTGGTATATTTTTAGTTAATACCATTTTAACACCACTATTAATTTTATATTTTTCAATAAATAATTTAGCAGCCTTTAAAATAATATTATCAGGAAATGGATTATTAATTAATTCAATTTTATCTGATAATTCAAATGTAATCTCATCATATAAATCTATAGGTATCATTAAATTATTTACTATATGATATCCATCAACTACATCTTTTACTTCAAGTGCCAAATTAATTTTAGCGTATGCTTTTTCTTTTATCATATTTATTCCTTATCTAATAAATAATCACTAAATGATACAAAATCAGATATACTTAATTCTTCTGATCTTACACTTAACTTAATATTAAAATGATTAAGCATTTCTATAATAATATCCTTTTTATATACATTTACTAAATTATTTACTAATGTTTTTCTTCTTTGACTAAATGCTTCTCTTATTAATTTAAAAAATAATTCTTCATTTTTAGCTTTAAATGGAGGATTATCATATAAATCTAGAGAAATTACTGCAGAATCAACATTTGGTTCTGGTATGAATACACTTCTTGGTACATTAAAGCATTTTGTTGCTTTTGCTCTATAACAAACCGCAATTGATAATGCATTATAATCTTTAGTTTTTGGTTTACCACAAATTCTATCTGCTACCTCTAATTGCATCATCATAATATATTTTTTAATTAATGCTGTTTTAGATAATAATCCTAAAATGATTGGTGTAGTAATATAATATGGTAAATTAGCTACTAATGTTACATTTTTATAATTCTTTTTATATAAATCAATATCCTTATTAATATCTACTTCTAGGATATCCTTATTTATTATTTCAAAATTGTTATATTCACTAAGATTATTTTTTAATACTGGTATTAAATCAGAATCTATTTCATATGCTAATACAAAACCTGAAGCATTGCATAATCTTTCAGTTAAAGCACCAAGGCCTGGTCCTATTTCTATTACTAATGTATCTTTATCAAGCTTTGCTGCATCAATTATATTTGATAATATATTTTGATCAGTTAAGAAATTTTGTCCAAATTTCTTCTTTGCATATAATTTATTATCATTTAATGTTTTATCAACAAATGCTTTATTTCCTATTTTACCTTGCATAATAATTCCTTTATGTCTTCTTTTGTTAGTCTTAACAGATTAACTCTTTTTAAAAATGTTTTGGCATTAGGCTTACCAATATTTAAATAATCAGATAATTTATCTCGTAATATTCTTGATTCTTTAGATCCGTTTAAGCCTAATTCAAATAATTCAATGTTTGTTATTGTATCTGGTTCATTAGTTTGTTTATAAATTTTACCTAAAGCATCTATTATTACATCCTTAGATGCATGTTCAATACCTACCTTACGTCCATTTTTACTTCTACATTCGTAATTTCTTAAAAATGCATGGCTACAATTAGGTATTGCATCACTTATAATACTTCTAATTCTTTCGCCTGGTGAATCAGGATCAGTAAATACAATAATTTCATTTGTTTTAGATAATTCTTTTAATAAATTAATTGTGTCCTTACTAACCTCACTTCCATTAGTAATAACACAATTAGCATTAGGATATACTGATTTAATATTTATTTCATCATGTAATCCTTCAACTACAATAATTGCCATATTAATCCTCTAAATAATATATTCTATCAATCTTTTTAGCACTAGATATTAATAAGCTTTTTACAATTGGAGAATATTGTTCTAATGATTTAATCTTTCCATTAGGTAATATTACTCTTATATCATTAATACTAGATTTTCTATGAACAGAATATAATACTCCTTCTACACTATCTTCTAGATAGTAATATTTTAATTTTTCTTCACTATATCTATTTTTAATAGCTTCTAATTCTTCAGGATCTGGATCATCAGCTAAATCTATATATTTATATAAATGTCTATTAACAAAGCATAATGATAAAGTTCTTAAAATTTCATCACTTGATTTTGTAAACTGTTTAACAAATCCATTTACATAAGCATCATCTAAATCAATATAAGCTTCTACATCGCTATTATTCTTAATAACCTTTAAAAATGTTTCAATAGGAGCTTCTATTTGTTTTCCTTCCTCTACTAATTCATTTACTCTTCTATATATGTTTTCTAGTATTCTTTCATAGCTTCTTCCTACTGGGTGATAATATACTTGGAAATACATATGATATCTTGACATTAGATATGATTCAATGGAATGTACACCTGATGCTCTTACACATAATTTATTATTTACGATTTTCATGCTTCTTAAGATTCTATAATAATCAATATGACCATATGCAGCACCAGTAAAATATGCATCTCTTGATAGATAATCCATTCTATCAACATCAAGTTGACTAGAAACTAATGATTCAATTAAAGGAAATCTATTATCATGGCTTATAACAGATGCTATATCTGTAGCAAGTGTTGGTGATATTGATAATATTTTATTAATTTGAGTTGTAGGTGATAAAATTATTTTTACTGTCATATCTTCATGAGATAATTGCATTACTGATTCAAAAGCGTGCGAATATGGACCATGTCCTACATCATGTAATAATGCTGCACATAAAAATACTATTTGTTTATATTCATCTAATACTTCTATTCCATCAACATTTTGTAAGACTAAATTAGCCATTTGATATGCACCTAAAGAATGAGTAAATCTTGTGTGCTCTGCAGTTTGGAATACCATAGATACACCAGATAATTGTCTTATTCTTCTTAATCTTTGTATTTCTCTTGAATCAATCAAATCACTAATAATCTTATAATCCACCTGAATATAACCATAAAGTGGATCTCTAAACACTTTTGTTCTATTTAATTTTTCAAACATTCTTATCACCTCAGTCGCATAAAAACCATAATGTACTTTTATTTTAACATATTTTCGAATAATAATAAAATACTGCTTTACATCAATTAAATGATTAATTATAATAATGATAACGTTTACAGCTAGAGGTGGATTATGAAGCTAAAAAAACTATCGTCATTTATTTTTATAGCAATAAGTTTTATGACATTATCATCTTGTGATATTTCATCAAACAATAATAAAGAAACAAGCACAGATACAACAAGTGATGTTATTTCAACTAATACAGAGGATATAACTCCATCAAAGGATGAAGAAACTCCTATTACAAGTTCTGAAACAAAACCTGTTGAAAGTACTACATATGCTGATGAAGATGTTACTGTTACTTTTGAAGCAGATAATGATACAATTATTGAACCAATAACTGTTAAAGCAGGAACAAAAATAACACCTCCTTCTGTTAGCAAAGATGATAAGGAATATACATATACACTAGATGGATGGTATACTAAAGCGAAAAATGGTGTAAAATTTGATTTTAATAATCCAATTGTTAAAGATATTACATTATTTGCAATATGGAATAAAACACCAAAAACATACAATGTAAGATTTTTTGATGGTACAAATGGAAATCAAATTAATTCTCAAGTTGTTGAAGGTGGAAAATTAGCAACAGAACCACAATTAGCTGATAAAAGTGGATTAAAATTTGATGGATGGTATATATCATCAAATATGAAGATACCTTTTAGTTTTGATACTCCTATTGTTGAATCATTAGATATATATGCAAAATATGTAAATGATTCAGGATACAATTCTAATTTAAATATTACAACTTATAATGGATACACTGAAGGTGCATTTGTTGAATTTGAAAAAATATCTGGCGTTTCAAATTATAATGTATCATATAGAGCACTAAGTGATTCTAACTTTACTCAAATAAATTCTAATTTAATAAGAATAGGAAATTCTTCAGTAAGAGCTGATATAGTTGGAATTGAAGAAGGCGACTATATTATTAGAGTTGAAGCTAATGCACAAACAGTAGATAAACAAGTATCTGTAGCAAGTGATGATAGGTCTGGTTATGCTCATTTTAATACTGATAATGGAGTTGGAGCATATAATAATGATGGTACATTAAAAGATAATGCAGTTGTTGTATATGTAACAGATGAAACTAAAAATACTGTTAGTGCTACTATCAATGGTAAAACTTATACTGGTCTTGTTAATATTTTACAGAATGCTAAATCAGTACCAATTGATGTTAGAATATTAGACGATATCAAAACTTGTCAATTTAATAAAATAACTTATACTAGTGCGGCAACAACACAAGAATTAATAGATGAACAAGCTGCATCTCTTGGAGGAAATTATAAAGGCTATAAAGCAGCAGATATAATAACTAATAAATGGAATTCATATAGTAATGATATAGCTAAAGGAATCACAGAGTTAAATGGATTAGATTCTTCTATGTCTTATTCTTCTGGTGCTGCTCACGCGACATATAGAGATGGAAAAAATGCGTTTGATACTGCATGGAATATGTGTAATTTAAGCAGTGTATCAAATTTAACAATCGAAGGTATTGGTGAAGAAGCTGGAATATTCCAATGGGGATTCTCTTTTTCAAGTTGTAGTAATATTGAAGTTAAGAACTTAAGATTCCATAATTATACTGAAGATGCAATCGGAATTGAGGGCGGATCAAGATTCTGGTTACACAATAATACATATGATATTGGAGTAAACAACTGGGATTTATCTGACGAAAAAGATAAATCAGATGGAGATGGAGCAACAGATTTTAAAAAAGCTTCTAATCTAACAATTTCTTATTGTAGATATAATAATACTCATAAATCAAACCTAATTGGTGGTAGTGATTCACATAAGCAATGGAATATTACATTACACCATAATTATTACAATCACTGTTCTTCTAGATTACCACTATTAAGACAAGCAAATGCTCATATATATAATAACTATTATTATGCATGCTCTGTATGTCAAGATATTAGAGCTAACGCATTTGTATTAAGTGAAAATAATTATTTTGAAAATTGTGGTAACCCTCAAAAAATAACTACAAGTACAACCTATACAGGAACAATAATTAAATCATATAATGATACATATATTAATAGTGGTACTCCTCAAGCAACAAAAGTAGATACAAGAGACCAACAATTAGATGGTGGAAATTGTAATGGTGGAGCATACAATAACTTTGATACTAACACAAATTTATTCTATTATGATGATGTTAATAAAATTTCAAAAGTAGATTTAATGCTAAAAGCAAGTGATGTAAAATCATATATTCCTACTATTGCAGGAGCTGGTTTATTAAATACAATAGATTATTCTAAAAATTATAAAGAAAATAATAGTGAATATGTTGAACCTACAGTAACAGGAATAAATTATACATCTGGTATTCCTACATCTTCTGGTTGGTATGGTAATATTCAAGAATATCCTCTAAAAAGTGATGGAAAACCTGATACAGCAAATGGTAAAGAGGCACAATATTCTAAAGATGCAGTTGTAAGTGAAAATGAAGGTAAAATAACATTAACTGATACTTCTTCTACAAAAACAACATTTGCATATTATATTTTTGATGAAACTTATACAACAGGTAAACATACTTATACAATTAACATTACATTAGGAAATAATGTTGGATCTAAGTGGAGTCTAATACAATTTTTAGATGGTGATAAGAATTTATCTATTAGAGATTGTGGAATTGATACAAATAATAAAAATAAATGGGGTTATTCTCTAGATGGAGGACAAACTGAGGTTGCATCAGAATTAGCTGTAGAAAAAGAAAAGACATATAATATAGTATTAACAATTGATTATACAAATGAAACTGCAGAAGTTTCAATTAACGATACTAAAATTACAATTACAAATTGGAACTTTAGTGAAATTAAAGGTATTCAATTTATGACTGCAGCAAGTGCTCAAGATAGATCATTTAGCGTTAATAAAGTTGAAATAAAGTAATTATAAATGCCATATTTTATATGGCGTTTATTTTTTTATAAATTATGCTTTTTTATTGTAGAAAACGCTTTACTAAGCCATTTTTTAATGCTATAATTAGTCTAGATTGTTATTAAATAACATAAAAAGAATTAAGGAGAAATAAGAGAATGAAAAAAAGAAAATTATTATTTGGTGTTCTTTTAGCTTCTGCTGCATTTAGCTTAGCAGCTTGTACAGCTAAAGAGAATAAAACAACTACAAAAGATCCTGAGAAAACTTCTGAGAGTACACCAGTTGAGAGTACACCAGTTGAAAGTGCTACAACAACTGAAGATACTACTCCTGAAGTTGTTGAAAAGGTATTAGTAAGCTTTTATGAAGTTATAGAATCAAAAGATACTGAATTAGAAGATTTAGCAGTAGAAATCAATAAAGGTTCAAAACTTACATTACCTGCTGAAGAAAAGCTTAAAAAAGATGGATACAAGATTGTAGGTTACTATACATCTAAAGGTTGCCAAACTGCATTTAACTTTGATAAAGCAATTGATGATGACTGTGATGTTTATATCAAGTATGAAAAAATAGGTATATATGATACATTAGCGGCTAGCAAAAATAAAATCATAGCTTATGATTTCAATGATACTGTAACAATTGCAAGTGGAGATAAATTTGAAGATGCAACAGCGCCTTCAATAAAAGGAACAACTGAGGGTGTTAAGTTAGTGAATAAAGAATTATCTTTAGATACTGCAGCTAATGCAAAATCAAATGTTTTATTTGATTTTGGTAAAAAATATGGTTCTGGTATTTTCCAAATTTATTGTGAAGTTAATTTCACTGGCCTTACAAAAAGTGGAGAATCATTTTTACAAATTAACGGAACAACTGATGGCTCAAGCTACGCTAGAGTATTTGAATTAAGAAATGATTCATCAGGTTTAGGATGGTCTTTTGATGGAAGTAATAAAAATGCAATGAACCCATCAGTTTCAATTGGTTCAAATACTAAATTCAAATTCTTAATTACAATTGATACTTCAACTGGCGAACTTATTGTAGCAAACGATTCAACTACTATTTTAACTACTACTTCAAATATCATTGGAATTAATGGTATTAAGTTCGCTCAAGATATGAGCAAATCTTCAAGAACAATTGATAATGTTGCCGTTACATTTGAAGAAAAAACAGCTAGTCCACTTGTTACTGCGAAAAATGAAGCATTAAATATTCTTGAGAATTATAAAAATTCTTCAGATTATACATCATTAGGTACAACTGCTGATAACTCAAGTGCTAATGCGGCAAAGAAAAAATTAATTGATACTGAAATTGCAAATACAAAAAAAGAGATTAGTGATGCTACATCAATAGAGGAAGTAAATACAGCAAAAACAGCATGGAATACTTTCGTATCAGCAAATAAATATGTAATTACAGTAATTCCATACTCTGAAGCTAATACACGTGCTGATGAAAAAATTGAATCATATTATATTGCTGATTTAGCAGGCAAAATTGTTGATTTATCTAAGGTTTCATTTACTTCATCAGATGTATTAGGATTATATAGCGATGAAGCTCTTAATACTGAATTTGTTAATGCTGCATTAGACAGTGATAAAACTGTCTACGCAAAAATTAAAACTGTAGTTAGAACTGTTATTGTTTTCAATGATGTAACAATTGATGGCAGCAAAGATGGAGCAACAACTACTCTTGCTGCAGGTATTACTTATTATGCTAAAAATGGTTCTTCATTAAAAGATGTAGAATCTAAAAATGTCACTATTGAAGAAATTGCTATCAAAAAAGCAATCAATACTGGTGGAAAATCAGATGCTAATAAGAACTATGTAATGATTGACTTAAAATCTGTTGCTGATACAGAATATAAGAAAATCACTATTACAATTGCAGGTGGAGGCAGTGGAACAAGAAATGCTTACATTTGCGATACTCTTGAAGGAATAGCTGATGGTGTTCCTGCATCAACTGCAATAAAAGAAACTATTTCAAGTGGTGAACAAGCTATAGAATCTGGTAATGCAGTTGTTCAAGGTGGCAAAACTTATTACATAACATATGATGCTAGTATTATTATTTATGGAATCGTTATTGAACCAGCTACAAGTAAATAATTAATTATTAAATACAATAAAAATAGGTTCAAACCTAGAGTGAAATCTAGGAATGAACCTATTTTTTTATTATTTAAGTCTTTGGATAAAAAGATAAAAGAGCTGTAAGCTCTAAATCACATTGCTGAAATTTATTTTTTTATAGCCCCATTTTCTTATCGCTAATTATATTAAAAAAGAATCCTTGCTGGATTCCTTTTATTCGTTTACATGTTCCCATACAGATTTAATTGATAAGCTTACATGATCATCATCTAAAGAATAGAATACTTCTTTTCCTTCTTTTCTACTTTTAATTAATCTTAGATTTTTTAAATATGATAATTGATGTGATACTGCGGATTTAGTCATACCTATATTTGCAGCAATATCATTAACACATAATTCTTTATCTGATATAGATAAAACTATTTTTAATCTTGTAGGGTCTGATAATGCTTTAAAAAAATCAGACATTTCATTGATTTTTTCTATATTTTCTTTAATATTAATATCCATAACATTACTCCACAATTTTATTATCTATTATAAATGATACACCAATATCTTCATTTACAACATGTAAATTCATATTAAAATAATCTACTGTTTTTTGAACTATAGACATTCCCAAACCAAATTGACCTTTACTACCTTTTTCATATGGTTTAAAGGCTTTATCTATGAATTTATCTTCAATATGATCTCCATCATTATAAATTCTTAGTCTATTTTCTTTTAAAACAATCTTAATTTCTGTTTTAGCATATCTTCTAGCATTATCTATAATATTATCAACTACAGTATACCAATTCTCGCTAAAACCCTTAAAAGTAACATTCTCATCTAAATCTAAAATAAAATTAATATTTTCAACCTGATGTTTATAATTAATTACTATATCATTAATGATATCATACATTCTAACATCTTCAAAATTCTTTTCAGTATTAAAATATTCTAATCTATTATATTGAATCAATCTATTAACCTTTTTCTTTAATATTTCTGATTGTTCAATAATCTTATTTGCAGATACATTATTATCTTCAACACCATCTTGGATTGCTTCAGCATATGTTTTAATAACAGCTATAGGTGTTTTAAAATCATGACTTAAATTATGAAGCATTTCTTGTTTTATCTTCTCATTTTCGTATAATTCTTCTCTCATTACCTCAATTGATTTAGATAAATCACCAACTTCATCTTCATATGTATCAATATAAGAATTTTCATAATTATTTTTAGGTAATTCTAATACATGATTTTTTATTCTTTTTAATCTTTTTGCTACATTATTACTCCAAATATAAATGATAATTACGGCAAGTAAAATGATTAATAAGAATAATCCATTAACTTTAATAGAAATATCTCTAATTAATGCTTGAGCATATCTATTATCAGTAAATACTATTGAATAAGTATCCATATTATCTTTTGTATATGCTACAAAGACATATCTTTTATTATTAATTTTAATTACTGCCTGACCAATATATTCTACTTCATCAGTATTATTCTTTTCTTTTATTGATGCTGCAGCATTTAAAATGTCTGATATTTCTAAATAATCTTCCATATTTTTAAAATGACTATATTCACTATCTAAAGTCTTAATATAATATCCAACATTCATATCTCTAAAATTATATGGATTTTTAGGGTCTGTATCAGTGTTTACTAACAAAACGTAAGTAGATAATCTATTAAACATTTCTTTTTCAGCAATGCTGTTAGCAAAATTTATTGTTGTTACTGAAAAGGCAAAAACTGCAATTAATATTATTGAAAAGAAAAGTAATATTAATTGACTTGATATATCTAATTTTTTCATACTAGTAATCTATAACCAAAGCCATAAATTGTTTCAACAGATAATCTTGGCATCTTTTGACGTAATCTTCTCATTAAGTCATCAACTACTCTATCACTACCAAAATAATCACTTCCCCAAACATTATCTAATATTTGGTCTCTAGAAAAGGCTTTTGTTTTATTTTTTAATAAGAATAATAATAAATCATATTCCTTTGATGTTAAATTTATATTAACATCATTTTCAGTAACAATTCTTTTATCATAATCAATTGTATATCCATTAAAGTTTTCAGTATTTGATACTTTAGTTTCATAATTAGAATATACTCTATTTAAAATATTTTTAACTCTAAGAACTAGCTCACGATTAGAATAAGGCTTAGCTAAATAATCATCGCTTCCCATTCCTAATCCTGTTATTCTATCAAATTCTTCTACTCTAGCACTAGTAAAAATTACAGGAGTTATTTTATTCTTTTCTTTAATAATTTTAATTAAGTCATATCCAGAAATATCACCAGGAAGCATAATATCTAATATCCATAGATCAAAATTACTATTTAATGCCTTTATGGCATCCTCTCCGTTATCAAATGTTATTACTTCATAGCCTTCCTTTTCTAAATACTTTTTAGTTAAGGCTGATAAATTAGTTTCATCTTCTACGATTGCAATTTTATACATAAAAAAGCCTCCTTTTTTAAATTATACCCCATAAAATGATAAAGAACAACCACTGCCGGCTGTTCTTTATACAATTGAAAGAGTTATAAGTCTCTTATGAAAAAGATATCTATAATAGGGAGTAATAGATATTAGTCTTTTCTATAAGACAACTATAGTATACTCTTTGATTTCTGTAATTTTATCTTAGAATTATGGGAAATATTGGATTAGTTATCCTCATACATGTCTTCATAATCATCCATGTATTTATTATACTTATCCTCTTTGAAGTCATCTTCATCATCAAGATCATCGTCATCAAGATCTTCTTCTAGATCATCATCTTCATCATCAGAAGAATCATCATCGTCATCTTCCTCTTCATCCTCATCAGAAGAATCATCATCTTCGTCTTCATCTTCATCGTCAAGGTCTTCATCATCAAGATCTTCATCATCTTCATAGCCTGAAGTCTCTTCTGGTTCATCCTCAACATAATCTTCTTTAGAGTTAAAGTCAGAACCATCCTTATCAAATTCATCTAATGATTGGTTAAGCTTTAAATCCCAATTAGATTCACCCATATATACGAACTTTGAACTTGTAGTTATATCAACATATAATCTTGCAGTTAAAGTTTTATTTTCATCATCTGTTAATCCTTTACGATTAAATACTTCTTCAATTAAATCATAAATATTAATAGGAGCTTTCTTTTCCTCTAATATTTTTACAGCAACTTCTAATAATGATAACTCAGAATAGTTTTCCATGTTTATCCTCCAAAAATAAAATGCTATTATATTTTACTTAAAATATTAACAATTTTCAAGTGTTTAATCAAACAATATCCACATTTTATGCTCATTAATCTTATCATTTTCCATAAATAACGAATAAGATGCATATAATAATCCACTATTTATTGATAAATCAGTAGTTAATGTATAAAAATTAAATTCTAATCCTAGGTTATTTTTATAATAACCTGATGTTTTTATGCCATTAGCTAAAAATATTTCCATATTAGTATTTCCTAATCTTTTTATAGTAACTGTAGATGCATCTATAGTAATATAAATCATTGTGTTTTCTGTAGCTAAATCCTTAAATGAATATGTATTATTTTTATATTCACAAATAGAATCAAATTCAGTTACATTACCTTCTTTATCTATGCTTTTAAAATGTGCAATCATTAATATTCTCTTCTTCCTTCAAAAGCTTTAAGAACTGTCATTTCATCAGCATATGATAAATCTCCTCCAACAGGAAGTCCATGAGCAATTCTTGTAATTTTTATTGGATATTTATTCAATAATTCTTTAATATATCTTGCAGTAGTTTCACCCTCAATAGTAGCATTTGTTGCAATAATAAGCTCATCAACACTACCATTTTTAACCTTTTCTATTAAAGAATCTATATTTAAATCATCAATACCAATTCCTTTAGAAAAACTTATTGCACCATTTAATACATGATATATTCCTCTAAATTCATTAACTTTTTCAATAGTTAATAAATCTTTAATAGATTCTACTACTATTATTTGTCTTTTATTTCTAGTTTCATCAGCACAAATACTACATAAAGATGACTCAGTAATATTTCCACATGATGGGCAGATATGAATATCCTTTCTTAAGCTTATTAAAGCATTAGTAAAATCAACTATATCAGCCTCATCCATACTAAATAAAGTATATAATGCATATCTTTCAGCTGTTTTTTTACCAACTGAAGGAAGCTTTGAATAGCAATCAATTAAATTTTCTAAAGCTTTAGGATATTTATTCATTAGAATAATCCCATGCCTCCGCCAAAGCCACCTAATAGCTTTTGACTTTCTTCTTCAATTTTCTTATTTGCATCATTAATTGCTAAAACAACCATATCTTGAACCATTTCTAAGTCATCAGCTGCTGCCTCAGGATCAATTTTAATTGATACAACCTCATGGTTTCCTTTTACTTCAGCAACAACTACTCCTCCACCTGCAGTACCAGAAAATACTGTAGCTTCAAGCTTTTCTTGTGCTTCCATCATTTGTTTTTGCATTTTTCTTAATTTCATCATTTGTTGTTGATTCATTTTTCTAATCCTCCGTAATTTTTAATGTATTTTCATCAAATAATGAAGATATTTTATCTTCTATTGTTTCTTCTTTTGCTTCATTTTTAGGTTCTACTCTTCTTTTTACACCAATTCTAATATCATCTAGTTTTGGATTAGGGTTTGATACTTTATTATATTTTGATTTGTAATCTTTTATAATTTGTGACCAAACAGTTGAAGGTAGACAAATATAATCTTTAATTGCAACTCCTGCATCACTAAAGACTTCAATTATTCTTTGATAATTTTCATAAGACATTACTCTATTACAGAATCCTACATCCTGTAATTCTACAATGAATGCATCATCAGATACTGCAACTATTTTTCCTCTAACTAATATTTGGATAGCAAATACATTAGATTGTTCTGAAATAATTGGCCATACATTCATTAAGGCTTCCTTTTTAGATTTAGATGCCTTATTAATAATATTTTCAATGTCTCTAACATTTATTTCATCAGGATATGCTTCACTTATAGGTATAGAATTTGTAACAACATTTTGTTGTGGTTGTGAAACACTGATTGGTGTTTGTTCAATAACAACATTTTGTTCTAAATTTTCTATTTTTGTTTCTTTTACATCTGTATTCTCGATTTGTTCGATTTTTTCAGGTATTTTTTCTATATTTTCAGGCGTATATTGGCTTCTTGGTTGATTTTGTTGTCTCATTGACTCAATCTCTGAAGCACTAGGAATACTTGGTGTAAAAGATTGATAATTTTGCTTATATTGATTTTTAGATTGAGCCTGTAACTGGTTAGATAATAAATTAACAGTTTTTTCTAAGCTTTCAATTCTATCAACCATATCAGCTTCAGTATTTAATTTAACATCATTCATCTTTAATATAGCTAATTCTAAGAATGCTCTTTTTTGAGTAGAGAATCTCATTTGATTTAAAGAATCATTTAATATATCTAACCACTGATATATTATAGGTCTTGATAAATTATTAGCTAAACTAATGAATGCATCATTTTTAAACATTAATTTATCTTCAATAATTGCATTATTTTTAAATAGAAGTACATCTCTTAAAAATAGAATAGTATCATTTACGATTCTAGGTACCTCTTTACCTTCCTTTATGATATTATTTAATATCATAACAGCATTAGTTTCATCTTCTGATCTACATGCATTTAATAATTCTATAATCTTTATATAATTGATATTACCTGATACAGCTAATACATCATCTAAGTTAATTTCATCATTAACAGAGTAACTAATACACTGATCAAATAATGATAAGGCATCACGCATTCCGCCCTCAGCAGAAGAAGCAATTTGAACTAAAGCCTCATCATTTATTTTTATATTTTCTTCATTAGCAACTATTTTTAATCTTTTTAAAATATCATTTATTGATATACCTTGGAAATCAAATCTTTGACATCTAGATAAAATAGTATTTGGTAATTTATAAGGCTCAGTAGTAGCTAATATAAATATTACATGCTTTGGTGGCTCCTCTAATGTTTTTAACAAAGCATTAAAAGCAGCAGGAGATAGCATATGTACCTCATCTATAATATAAACCTTATATTTGCCTATTGCAGGTAAAAATTTAACAGTTTCTCTTAATGCTCTAATATCATCAGCACCATTATTAGATGCAGCATCTATTTCAATAACATCAGAAATAGTACCTTTAGCAATTCCTGTACATATCTCACATTGACAACAAGGATCAGGTGTAGGTCCATTTTTACAATTCATGGCTTTGGCCATGATTTTAGCTAAGGTAGTTTTTCCTGTACCACGTGGACCACAAAATAGGTATGCATGAGCAACTTTATTTAATTTTATAGCATTTTTTAATGTTTTTATAATATGTTCTTGTCCTACAACCTCATTAAAGTTTTGAGGTCTATAAGCACGATAAAGCGCCACGTATGCCATATTTTTACCTCCTAATCTAAATAATAAATATATTTAACATCATCTTTATAAACATGATAATAACTTATATAACAATCACTTGATGATATTAAATCATAAATAGTAGTAGCAAATCCATCTTTATTTAGATTTATTCCTACTTCCTTAAAAGATTTTGAAATAATATCACTACAATATGATTTATTTACTGTATCAAAAATAAATGAATAATTATATGGATCACCAAGTCTTGATGTAATTAAAGAATTAACCTCTCTACGCTTTTCATCTGACATTTTTACTCTTAATCCTATAACTTCATTATATGTATAATTATCTGCCCAATAATCAGAAAAAAATACTTCAGAAACATTTTCTCCATCATTTAGGCCTGTAGCTTCAATAGTAGTAGTATTAGGATAAATTATATCAGTATTATAATCTCCATAATCACCATTTATATATGCAGCATGACCACCAACTAAAAAGGTAATACTATTTCTAATAACCTCAGGTCCTAAAAGAGCTTCTTTAGTGACTAAAATATCTGATTCATAACCAGGATATATTATACCATCTTCCTCATAGAATGCTTTTTTAGTCTCATTAGATTTTATTTTATAATATTTAACAGAAGCAGTAGATTTATCCTCCTCAAAAACTGCTTTTGATTTAAAATTTTCAACTAAAATTACTTCATGAATGTTTTTACAGATGGTAATAGTTCCACCCCATATTAAAATAAATAATAAAATACTTCTAATTGCAATAAAAGCAAGTTTTAAAATACGCTTCATAGAAGTATTTTACCATATTTATGGTAATAAGTGAATAAAAAGCACTTTAAAAAAATTTCATTTAAATAAAAAATAGAATTCCAAAAGATTAAAAATCTTTATGTAATTCTTCTAGAGGAC
>CAMOUB010000017.1 GCA_946626345.1 uncultured Caryophanales bacterium
CAGCAAGACCATCTTCGATAGTAACGATTGGGAACTTTTCAACTAAGTTAGTATAATATTTGTCAACCATTTCCTTAGAAGTGAATTCACCCTTATCAGCCTTTAAAATATACTTCTTAGTATCCTTATCATAGAATTCAGATGCAGCAACATCGATTCCTAAGCATACATCTTTACCTGGCTCATAACCAGCAGCCTTAATAGCTTCAACAACACGCTCGAAAGCTTCAGTGTTAGAACCTAACTTAGGTGCATAACCACCTTCATCACCAACAGATGTTACATATCCATTAGCCTTTAAAATCTTCTTTAATGCATGGAATACTTCAGCACCCATACGTACAGCTTCTTTAATTGAAGGTGCACCAACAGGTAAAATCATGATTTCTTGGAAATCAATACAGAAATCAGCATGAGCACCACCATTTAAGATGTTCATCATAGGAAGTGGCATTTGCTTTGCATTGAAACCACCAAAATAATTATATAGAGGGATACCATAGAAATCAGCAGCTGCTCTAGCACAAGCCATAGAAACACCTAATGTAGCGTTTGCTCCTAATTTTCCTTTGTTTTCAGTACCATCTAATGCAATCATTAAATGATCGATTGCTACTTGTTGAGTAACATCCATACCTAAAAGCTTTGGTGCAATGATATCATTAACATTCTTAACAGCTTTTGTAGTACCCTTTCCAAGATAACGTGACTTATCACCATCACGTAATTCTAAAGCTTCATGTTCACCAGTTGAAGCTCCTGATGGAACTAATGCACGACCCATAGCTCCTGATTCTGTAGTAACTTCAACTTCAACAGTTGGGTTTCCACGAGAATCTAATACTTCTCTTGCGTATACGCTTGAAATAAATGGCATAAAAAATACATCTCCTTATTCTTTTTATATTTATGTTATTTAAACCGAAATAATTATACTATATATTAAATAAATATATAAGATATAAACAATTAAAATTAATTGAAAACGTTTTAAATTAAATTAGTTTCTTCCCTTTGATAATTTATATACTGATATATATCCTAAAATATAAAAGAATATATTTAATAATAAAAATAGTAAAAGCACAAAATCGAATCCATAATTAATCATATAAATTAGATTTCTAAACGGAATAATAATAAAATAATAATATGTTTGAGGACTTGTAAATATATAACCTAAATTACCAAAGCCAAGTATTCCAACATTTCTTCCTAAATCACTAAAGAAAAATGAGAAAAAATAAAATATTATTGCTAATGTAGGATATAAAATATGATAGCTTGCATAAGCTTTTTTTACTAAAAATCCGATAAATACAGCATTTAATAATAAACAAAATGAAATACGGATTTGTAAATCATACAATAATGCTTCAAGTAATCCTGATAATATACCACCTAAAATCATAGCTGATATACCAAATATTAAAACTGTTTTTAAATCATTTTTATAAATAGGCTGTTGCCAATTATTCTTATTAAACATAAAAAATCACCAAATACATTTTATTATATTTGGTGTCTTTATACAAGTTTATTCTTTTATTTCTGATTCTTCTTTTTCTTCTTTTATTTCATTATTATTATCATCTGTAGATACAGTTGATTCTTCTTCAACATTATTTTTTGATGGTCCAATTTTTATTACATCATATAATATATGTAATCTATTATGAATTGGAGCAGTTAATAATACAATAATTAATGATAATATTAAATTGAATGGTATTACTGCAAATAAGATATAGAATAACATGAAATTAGATTGTGTTATTTCTTTTACATTACCAAAGGTAATAGTTTTAATTGCATCAGATGTCATACCAATTAATTGACTAGGAACTCCATCTTTATAATAATTAGTTTTAAAATAGAATGATGAATACCAAGGAATATTAATAAATAAATTAGATAAAATACCCATTGATACCCAACCTACAACTACAGATATTAATGCGAATAATCCCTTATGCTTTAAATTTGTTTTATGGTAAATTAAACCAGCAGGTATACATGCTGCAAGACCGATTAAAACATCGGCAATTTCTCCCACATAGCCTGTATTAGTTCCAACAAAAAGCCATTTTAATAAGCATCTTATTATTACACAAATAGCTGCATCCCAAGGTCCTATCATAAATGCACAAATGATTACTGCAATCATTGAGAAATTCAGGTCTAAGAAATTGGGAAAAATTGGAATAAATTTACATTCAATTTTAAAGAAAATGTAAAATATTGTTGTGATTGCTGCAAAGACAGCGTCAAATACTATTCTTTTAACAGAAAAGATATTTGAATGTTTTTTAATACTTGTTTTTTCCATTTAATTATCCTCCTAAAATTTGAAATAAATATCAAATACTTCAAAAAATAAAAGCCCCTTTTTTAGGGGCCTTTTTAAGAATCAAATTAATAATAAACTTCTCTCATCCAGACTTTACTGTCGGTATAGGAATTACACCTATTCATGCATTAATGCTCGCGGACTTTACCGCCGGTATGGAATTACACCAAACCCCGAAGTATATGAAAATTTATTTACAAAATAATTATAGTACTATTTATATTTTATGTCTATAGAATTTTTATGAATTTAATATATCTTTATCTTTTAAGAAATTAGTTTTAAAGAAAACATATATTAAACTAAATAAATATATTAAAATTAATGGCCATATTAGATTTTGTATTTCTACAAATGATGCAGCTAAAACAATTATAAACATTATACTTTCTAAAGTTATACTAATTATCTTTGCAGGAATTTTATATAATTTCCAATCATATAATATAATTTGCATTATTCCAAATATTATCGTGAAACATAAAAATAGTTCAAAGAAAATTCTATGAATTAATATATTATTGTTAAAGGCTCCAAATAATGTAATTGCAATTAATAAGAGTATCAAACCGGTTTGAATCATAAATAACCAATTATTTTTTGTTTTTTTCTTCTTTCCACCAACTATTAGTGTTACTACTAAAACCGCAATCAAAGGTATCAAAATTGCTATAAATAATATTATTACAATTGAAAAAAAGATTATACCAACGGCTCTCCATCCAGAATTTTTATGGTCCATACTATATGTAATGTTTTCATTTGATAATGCTATAGCAATTTCATGATCTAATAATTCTTTATATGTTGCTTCATATACTCCATCTTTAACTTTTTTCAAATTAATATTCTTATCAACTACATATAGATTTGTATTAACTCTAATTTTTAAATTTTTGAAAGACTTAAATGTTTTAGCAGGAGTTACATAATAATGAATTTCATATACATTATCTTTTCTATAAAGATTAGCATCTTCATATAGGCATGTTTTTACTAAATTTATGTGATCAGTATTAGCTTTTAATTTAATTTTATAATCAATAGCTGATACAATATTTTCATATTCAACATTTTCTCTTTCACATCGTCTAACATAATAATTATATAAATCAATATTATTATAGATTTCATACATTAAATCATTATCACATATTTCGTCTTTAATAAAATCATATTTATTAATTTCTTTTGATTCAAATGGAATTAAAACATCAGGTGATTCAGATATAGATTCATCTTTAGGTAATGTTACTTTTGCAGTAAATGTATCTTTAGCAAAAACAT
This sequence comes from uncultured Caryophanales bacterium, assembly GCA_946626345.1. Lineage (GTDB taxonomy): Bacteria > Bacillota_I > Bacilli_A > Acholeplasmatales > Anaeroplasmataceae > Anaeroplasma. Next base: position 3,638 of record CAMOUB010000017.1, read on the forward strand.
AGAAATATGATTTAGCAAAACCTGTTTTTATCTTATAGTCAAGGACAGATCTATAGTCTTTTGAATAGTCAACTAATAAATATCCGCCATCCACTTCTACTTTACAATCAGAATCTAATTCATCAAAATCGCAATAATAAATATTATACTCATCTAACATTGAAATAACATAACTTTTAGATAAATTGTAGATAGATTCAACAATATCTTCTTGATTCATTTCAATCAATCTTAATTTTGTATCAATTTTTTCGTTATCAAAATATACACTATGTGTATAATCATAAAATACATTATAATCTTTAAAAGTCTTACCAATTGGGAAAATTAGTTCAGCTTCAATATCTTCATCACTAGAATTATGGAATGTATATTCTGCGCTTACTTCCATATTATTTTTATATAAATCAAATGTTAATATTTCCTGCTTTACATCAATAGGATTATCATCAACATTATAAGCTCCATATGCCCATGGCCCCTCATATTTATATATTGCAGAATTTGCTCTTGTAGGAATAAAGGAAACTAGAACAAATAAGCTTACAAATATAAATATTAAAGAAAATACTTTAATCTTTTTCATATAAATCTCTCCCTTATTGACTTATAAATAAAATGAATACGTTTTCATTATATACTAAAATAATATTTCTTTCAATAAAAAAAGATGTGCCTTAACACATCTATAATTTATTATTTAGAAACGATTAAAGACTTAGATGTCATATCAGATGGAACTTCTATTTCTAATAATTCTAATAATGTTGGAGCTATATCTGATAAAATACCATTCCTAATTTTAATATTTTTATCTGTAATAACAACAGGTACTGGATTAGTTGTATGAGCTGTAAAAGGTCTACCTTCTTCATCAGCAAGCTTTTCAGCATTACCATGGTCAGCAGTAATTAATGCAACACCACCAACTTCATCAAGTGCAGCAACTACTTTTCCTACACATTCATCAACAGCTTCTACTGCTTTTACAGCTGCAGGAATAACTCCTGTATGTCCTACCATATCGCAGTTTGCAAAATTTAAAATTATTAAATCAAATTCTTTTGATTCAATTGCAGATACAACCTTATCACATACTTCATATGCAGACATTTCAGGCTTTAAGTCATAAGTTGCAACCTTTGGAGAATTAACTAATACTCTTGTTGCTCCCTTAATTTCTCTATCAGCACCACCATCAAAGAAGAATGTTACGTGTGCATATTTTTCAGTTTCAGCAATACGAAGTTGTTTTAAACCATTCTTTGCAACAATATCACCAACTAAATTATCAAGCTTTTGTAAACCAAATGCTAATTCACCTTTAACTTGGTCTGCATATTTCATCATAGAAACATAACATACATTTCTTGGTCCTTTAGATGTATCTAATCTATAAGGCTTTTCAGGATTATAAACGATTCCATCTGGATTAGATATTGCAGTTGAGATTTGAATTGCTCTATCAGGTCTAAAGTTTGCAAATACTACTGAATCACCTGATTCAACCATACCATTTTTATCAGAAACAAATGGATATACGAATTCATCAGTTTTACCTCTTAAATATGATGTTTGAATACCCTCAATTGGATCTTCGAAATATTCGCCCTTAGCAATTGTCATACAATCATATGCGATTTGGATACGATCATAATTCTTATCTCTATCCATACCATAATATCTACCACCAACAGTAGCTACTTTTACTTTTCCTTCATCTATAATCTTTTTTAAGAAGCCTGCACCTGATGTTGGATCTGTATCTCTACCATCTAAGAATGCATGATAATAAACATCTTTAATTCCTTTTGAATGAGCTAATTTAGCTATTGCAATAATATGAGATGTATGTGAATGAACACCACCATCACTACAAAGTCCAAAAATGTGGAATTTTTTATTATTTTTAATTGCATTATCAATTGCATTTAAAATTGCAGGATTAGAATTAAATTCACCTGTTTTAATAGCGTTATTAATTCTTGATAATGATTGCCATACAATTCTTCCGGCACCAATATTCATATGTCCTACTTCTGAATTTCCCATTTGACCTTCAGGTAAGCCTACTGCTTCTCCTGATGCATTTAACTGCTTTGTGTCAAATGTATTAAATATACGATCAAGATTAGGTTTCTTAGCTAAGCTAACTGCATTTGTTGATGATGCTTCAGCTAAGCCATAACCATCCATGATAATTAAACATACTGGTCTTTTTTTCATAATTTTACCTCACCTATTGTATTATATGCCTTTTTATTCAATTCTTCCATATTTTTTTAATATAAAATAATTATTAACGGTTTCAGCGCCAACCCATTTAATCATAGCACTATCTTCTTCAGCATATTTATCATATCCCCATGCTTTTTTATGATCCCAAAGACCAAATGATGCAATGCTAGAAATTAAATAATCTAATTGTAATTCTTTTAATTCATCTAATTTTTTAGATGAAATATATAAAGCACAATCTAGAGGCTTAATTGTATCATCTGATTCAAAATCAGAAGATACAGCATCTTCTGCCATTTTAATTAATTTATTTTTAAATTCTTCTAATTTTGGAAATAAATTTAAATCTTTAACTGAATTATAAAATGAATTAAAAGATATAAATTCATATTTAGTTATCTTATCCATTGTTAAGAATTCATCAATCATCTTATTAGCTGCTTGTAAAGCTTTTTTATAATATGCCTTTGTAGGCTTATTGAAAATTAAAGTATATCCTAAAATTGCTGCTGTAGGATGATATCCAAATAATTCTTTATTCTCTTTTGTAAAAGAAAATTCTTTTGAATGTGCAAAATCATCATTTGATTTAACATTTGGATTCCATTTATTATCAATAAATTCAGCTCTATTATATAAATAATTACATGCCTTATTTACAATATCTGTATATAATTCATTATCACAGCTAGAATCAAATCCAACCATATCCATTAATCTAAATGCTTCATAAATTTGATAAACGCTTGTGTTAGTATTATAGTTATCAATATATAATCCTCCAGCAAAGCCTCCATCTTTAGTTCTATATAGCATTAATGAATCTAAAACGAAATCACGTTCCATTGTACCATCTAAGGCATTATATAAAGTCATATCAATATCTCTAGCCTTATAGGTCATTTGACGTGCCATATCGTCTTGCATTTCTTTTGTTAAAAGCTTCATAAAAACACCACCGGTATTTATTTTACAATAAATAAGTTAAAAATTAAATATTAATGCTATAAAAAATTATTAAAATAAACTATAATTTATATGAGGTATATTTATGAATGCATTAATTTTAAAATATTTTTGTTTTAAAAAATTAATAGATAAAGAACCAGAATTAATAAAAGAAAAGCTAGAATATGATGATTCATTATTATTTTCATTGTTATCTTTTAAGCAAAGCGCAATGTTTTATTCAAAAAAAGATAAATATGATATCTATAATAAATTGAATAATGAATCATTCATTGATTTAATTATTGAATCTGCAATTAATTTAAGCAAAGAAAATGATTATAATCAATTATTATTTTTATATTCTTTTGTTATAGATTATTATGTTGACTATTATATAACACCATATTTATCTACATTTGCAAAAGATTATTCACTTTGTGAAGCATGTAATATGCTAGATTCAATTGTTGCAAATCAAAATGAATTTAATATATCTATACCTTTATCAAAACAATTTAAAGATGCATTTAAATATTATGATTATATGGATGATTTAATACATTTAATAATGATTAAATTATATGATTTTTTTGGTTCAACTAATTATTTTAAAATAGCATACAAAAAAACTAAGAAATTTTATAAAAATTATAAAGCTAAAATTGATGGAATTAATAAAAAAGAATTAAAATATCCAGAAACATATTCTACTTCTATTTTAAATAAAAATAAGGATGAATATGAGATATATGATAAAGTATTAAAATATGATTTAAATGAATATATTGATTATATAAACAATATAATTAATAGAAAAATCAAATCGCTAAATGCATATTTATTTGATAATTTTAAAGATGATTTTATTAAAGAATTTAATATTCCTGTAGATAAAAAAATATAGAGGTGAAATTAATCACCTCTAATTTTTTTAAATTTCTGCCTCAGGAGCTACTTTATCTATAAAAGAACCCATATATTTTAAATAAGTACTACTCTTTATAGGAACTAGTTCTAATATAGCACTTAGTGAATATTTGTTACCATTATTATCAATTGCAACATATCCATCGTACTCTAATCCATATAATACAACTTTAATCCAATTATTAGGCTCTACATAAGCAAGATTTTTCGAACCAAAGAAATTTTCAAGTGGTATATATTGCTCTGCTACACTTGAAGGAACTGGTCCAAAAGTATTCATAGCAGGAAGTGATGTATTCCAATTAGCATCATCAAGATTCATTGCACTTGATCTTAACTGTACATCTCCATCACAAGCTGTTAATAAATCTAGATATGCTTTTCTTGCATAATAATTAGTATAAGCAACATCTGATTCTATATCTCTATAGGCTAATGGGAATTTAGAACCTAATCTTGAAAAACAATAATAATAATAATCAAGAGTTGTATTTTCTAAATCATTACTTACTTCTTCCTTAAACTTAGTTATACCAAATTCATCAGTTTCATAATAATCATCAGGACCAAAAGTCATTAATCTATTTCCTTCTTCAGTAAATAAATAATCAAATAACGCAATTGCTGATTCAATATTATCAGATGATTTTAATATTGCCCATGAATAATTTTTAGCAGTTCTATTCTCTTCATAATATCTATTTAATGTTTTTCCTAATTGATCATTTAAATCTTGGTTACAATCATATGATTCAGTAGCAACATATGTTAAAGGAGATAGAATTGGAATTATACCTTTAACTTCAATATTATCGAAGTCAAAGCCAGATGATGAAACTCCTCTAGTACCAGTTTTTTGACCAAATCCATCATATATATCATTAGCTTTTGAAGTTGAACCAATATAATCATATGTAATTAAACCAAATGTTGAGCCTTCTACTTTCTTTGTGAAAAATTTATCAATACCATATGTTTGATTTGCTTTATTTGTATAATAGAAATCTTCTTCCATTAAGCCTTCTTCATACATTAAATGTAGATTTTCAAGCATATCAAATGCTGCTTTTTGTAAATCACCACTATGTAATTTACCATCTGCACCAATGAATAATTTATCCCTTTCTGAACCGAAGCCTTGAACGCCATATAATGTTGCTGCAAAATTAAGCATATCAGATAAACGTAAATCAACTTTACCACGTGTAAAGAATGGTACTACTTCATCATAAATTTGACTTGAGCCATATAATACATCAGGATTTGCTTTAAATATACGAAGTAAGGCAATCATATCATCAGTGTTATAGCATGCACCAACAGATGTAAACATTTTAGAGATTTTACCATCATAAAAATTATTGATAATATCTCCATATGCTTCCATTGCATATGACTTAAATTGTTCAATTAAATCTCTACCAGTTGTACCCATATTTATAAGAGCATTTTGATCAGCTATAATATTAGATGTTTGATTTACATCTACAAATTCTGCTTTTAATGAGTTTGGATTAACAATTTTTATTGTTTTATTTCCATCAGTATAATTATAATATTCATCACCAACAAATGGAGTTAATTTAGGCTCTTTATTATATCCCTTAGATTGTTCACCAGCATTTGCTCCTACAGTTAGATTACCTAAGTCTGAAGGAATTTCTTCATCTAATAATTTTTCAACTAATGATGAATCAATAATAAATGATTCTTCAATTGATTGATATCCATCATAATATGGTGAATAATATAAGCCACCATTATATAAGAATTCATCTAAAACACTAGGATTATCCTGTAAGAATTTAGCTAAGGCAGGCATCTTACCTGCATTAATGTATGGTAATAAATCAACTAATTTTTCATCATCAGCTAATTTATTTAAATTAGAAGTTGTATTAGCAAAAATATCAATAATTTCGCCTTTAGCATCTACGTAGACATTATCAGCAGTTTCTAGATTTTTAAACATGCTAAAATTTGCATTATCATCGTAACCATATTCTGCACTTTGATTAATTACAACATTCAAATCTTCACTTATTTTTCTCCATGTAGGTAAAATATCTCCTGTAACATAAGATACATTTGTAATAGGATCAGTAAATTGTGTACTTGCAGTTATTCCATATTTTTTATTATATGATAAATAAATATCTAATTGATCATGAGTCTTATATTCATTTTTAACATCATTAAAAGATACTGGATTAATTGTGGCTTTGATGTTTGAATATTTAGATATTATTGCTTTTGAATAAGATATATAGAACTTCTCGTTATGAACAATATCATAATAAGGATCAGCTGTTTGAACATATATATTATTATAGCATTCTCCATTATAATCAAAATCACAATAGATATAATCTAAATCTTCTGCCAAATTATAATTATCTTCAAATAATTGTTCATCTAAAATAGTTACAGAAGATAAATTATAGAACTTACCTAAATATTCTAATCCTTTAGCATTTAAAGGAATATCAATATCATCTATTGCGCTTATATGCTTATATGTCTTATTATTATATTCAAATTTACCATTATCATCGATGAAATAATAATCAATATCATCATCAGCCCAAGAAAATTCTTCTAATAAATCTGAAGCAAATAAATCTTCAAATGTACCATCATAATAGATTTCTTCACAATTGCATTCATATAAATCAACACTATTACAGCTTTCTTTAATTGTTAAAATAGTACAAAAATTTGCTAATAGTTGACTTGCGAATGAATTATCTTCACCAATTTCATATTCTTCTAATAATACATATTCATTTCCATCTTTATAATAGAAATTATTAGGAGTTGCCATATAATCAATTTGAATTTTCTTGAAATCTTCTAATGTACCATCAAAATATACATTATCTGCGTTTAAATTGCCAATATATTTAATATTAGTTGAGAATTCAATTTTTTCAACTTCTTTAGATAGATTTATTGCAACTACATCATTATTTGCATATTTTGATGCAATTTTAACATCAGATGTATCTCCATAAATATAATCAACTGAATATCCTAAACCAACTACTTGATTTAATACAAAGCCTTCAAAGTTAGCTAAATCTTCTTCTGATGGCATAATAACTGAACCATCTCCTGATACACCATTAGTTACATTATATTCAAATGTTGTATCATCAGTAAATGTAATAGTATATGTATCTATATTACCTACAGTATTAGTCTTTTCAATCTTTTTAATTCCTCTACCATTTAATGAGAATAACCATTCTTCAACAGTGCCTTCATATCCTAAATCTTTAGCAATTTCATATGCACTCTTACCATCTTTAAATATAGATAAATCAAATAGGTTTTTCCATTCTTTCTCATCACTATATTTCCATACTAAATGAGTTGATGTAGATGAGAATTCAACATTCTTACTTTGAACTAAATCAGAAACACTCATTAAAGTTTTCCATGTTGTATCCTTTGAATATTTCCATTCAATATTACCATTTGAAACTTGTAATTGGATGAAATCACCTTTGATTGATTCTAACCATTCTTCATAAGTTCCAGTAAAATCAGATTCCTTTGCAAGTAAATATATCTTATACATTGGACTATCTGTTCTATTTTCATCTTTTGTAGTAACTACATCAGTTTCTTCAATCTTAGTTGTGTTATTACCATTTTTGTCTATATGACAACTAGTTAAAAGTGAAACTGATGCTACTGCTGCTAATAAAGATGAAATAAATATATTTCTCTTTTTCACTATACTTTCCTCCCCCGTATTAAGTTATTTATAATTCGAAATACATTTCAATTATACCATATTTATATATATGTATATATATATTTTTTAAAAAAAGAAGACATAAATGTCTTCTAGTCTTCAATAACCTTTTTAGGATAATCCATATATATTTTATCTATATCATAATGACTTCTTTCATCACGTTGGAATATTGATAAAACAATATCATAACAATCTACTAAAACCCATGGAGTATCTTTTCCTTCAATTGATCTTATTTTATAGTCATTTAATGCTAAATCATCTACTAAATATCTTATAATCGCACTACATTGTCTAACAGAATCAACAGATGCGATTATTAATTTATCATAAAATGGGCTTTTTTCTTTAGTATCATATGCAATTATATTAGTTGCTTTAACCTTACCTAAATTATAATAAATTATTTTTTCTAAAGATAATTTTAAAGCTTTTTTCTTATATTCCTCTAATACTAATAATTGCTTTGGATGAGGTTCTTCTCCCTTTTCCTTACAATGATTAATAGTATATTCTAATGATTTATAGATTGCTTTTTCAAATTCACCATTTAATAATATATTTCTACAATCTATACATGCTTCATATTCTCTATTTTCTTCTGTAAAATCAGCAATCATTATAATTGCTTCAAGCTTTGACATATGAGGTCTACCAAAAACATGATATTTAATTGCATTATATATTTCCATATCATTACCAAGTAAGTCTAAATAAGCTTCAGCTGATAGGTATGCATGATATAAAAATGGATATTTTTCACATTCTTCTATTTCTTTATCATCTAATTTACCAATTGCTTCACTTGGATCATCATATTTAGCATAATCATGCATATATGCAGCTACTAGAGCTTTTTCTTTGTCAACTCCATATTTAGTAGCTAAAAATTCAGCCATTTTTGCTACACCAAATACATGCTTTAATCTTTTTTCATGTAATCCATTATATTTTTCTTCTACTAATTTTTTTGCTTTATCCGATAATTGCATTTGTAATGAACACCTCAGTTTTTTCTGGATATGTAACCTTTATTTTAGCTTTTCCTTTTACACTTACAAAGCCAAAGCCTGAAAACCATATATCCTTTTTATTTTGACCATCAAAATCAAAATCATCTGTTTTATATTTAAAATTATTTTTTTCATCCATAGTAGGTGGATTTAACATTTCACCTAACTGTGTTTCAAATAATTCATTTACTCTATTTGATTTACATCTATGAATATATAAATTTTTAGATGTATATACTATTACAGATATTGGACTATCACATTCAAATTCTATTGCAGCAAGTCCTGCAAGCATTATTGCATTATTATTTGTAATTTGATATGTAATAGGCTTCATTTCTGAATCTGGTAATATTTTTGTATAGCTTTTAGGAAATAATTGATTTAATATATCTGCTTCATTTATTAAGCCTGGAGTATCAACTAAATATTTCCCATCTTCAAAGAATTGAATTCTTATTTGATTTAATGTTGTACCTGGTATAACACTTGTTGATATAACATCATTTTTAATACTTGTATTTCTTTTTAATAATGCATTTATTAGTGATGATTTACCAACATTAGCACAGCCTACAAAATATACATCTCTACCTTTTCTTGCGATATCTATTGTATTTGTTAATTCATCAATGAAATATCCTTTTTTAGATGATACTATATGTATTGCATCTACTCTAAAAAATATTTTTTCACATTCGTGGCTTAACCATTTGACGATATTTTCAATATTAGTACTCTTTGGGAATACATCATATTTATTAGCTACTAAAATAACATTTTTATTTCTTAGCTTATCAATCATTTTTTTATTAAATGTTGCCTTAAATTGGAAAATATCAACAACAAAAACGATAAGTCCATTTCTTTGTACTACATCATCTATTACATGAATATAATCATTATTTGATGCGACTATTTTTGGTAATTCATTATAATGCATCATTCTATAGCATCTTTTACAATATGCTGAATCTTCTTTTAATTCAGGTATAAAACCTTGTTTATTTGGATCAGTTTCTTGTAATACTGCACCACAGCCCTTACATTTTCTTAAAATCATTTAATTTCGTCAAACTCCTTAAGCTTTAAATTATATACATCTGGCATTTTTTTCTTTATTCTATTTAAGAAAAATTGCTCCATCTTTCTATTTAATCTAGTTGATTTAATATCTGTAGATTTATCAACTGGGAATATTAATCCAGCTTTAATTTTACATCTTTTAGCACCTAATATATCAGTCATTAATTGATCTCCAATTAATAAAACCTGATTTTTTTCATAATGCTTTGTTGCTATTTTTTTAATAGCTCTTTTTATTCCTCTTTTTAAAGGCTTTGTTGAAAATTTTTGATAAGGTATATCAAATGCTTTAGCAAATGTATCTACTCTATCCTTTCTTGAATTAGATACTAATATAAATTCAAAGCCCATATCTAATATCTTTTTCTTCCATTCGAAAAGATTTTCATTTGGATGAGTTTCAGCATAAGAAATTAGTGTATTATCTAAATCTGTTAAAATTAGTCTAATACCATCGTTATACAACTCTTCTAGGTTAATATCATATATAGTTTTATATACATAATCTGGAATTAATTTCTTTATCATAACAAAACCTCAATTTATTATATAATAAAAAAATAATTTTTAAAGCATTTTTATAAAAAATAAAAAGGTAAGCACATGCCTACCTTAATATTATAATTAGTCTTTTAATACAAATTGGCTAACTGCTGCACCACATGCAACAACAATCATTAAAATTGCATCAACGATAGCTCCAGCACCTAAGCCATAGCCATCTATTGCTTTGCCATCTGCACCTAAGAACATTAAACCTGTAGGAGCACAGAAACAGAATACTGTAGCTACAACAGCTAATACTAAGATAATAATGTTGAAGAACATATTTAACTTAGAGTTCTTAACGAATACATTTAAGCAAGCTAATACTGCAATTGCAATGAAGAAAATGAATGTCATGATTCCACCAAAAGATGCAGATAATACTTTAGTTGTAACCTTTGCACCAAGTACAGTATTTGTAACTGAATGACCAAATGCTAATTGGAAACCATTGAATGTTGAAGTATATTCACCAATAAGAGTTTTTCCACTTGACCATGATACAAATGGAGCAAACATTAAGCAAACTGCAACGATAGCAAGTAAAGCAATACAGCAACTAATGATAGTCTTTTTTGTAATTTTCATATTTAATCCCCTTTCCAATTTATTATTATAAATAATATTCGCATTATTTTCAACTTTATATAGGTAATCTTTTACACAAAAAAGTCAAAAAAGAGTTCAATTATATATTGAACCCTTAATCTTTATTATTGTTTAATCACAAATTTTGTCGGTAAAGACATTGGATTAAATGTCTTAGCATTTTCTTTTTTCTCTTCTGATAGAGTAGGAACTACTGCATTATATTGGAATATAGCTTCCATATCAAATGATTTATATGTTAAATTTTTAACTTGTGCATTTGAAGCACTTTGATTATATTGATATGTTAATAATTCATCAAAATCTACAGCAAATTTAATTGGTAATTTTCTTTGCATATCAAATGTAAATGCTAAATAAGAATTACCTTTAAATTCATCTTCTTTTGGATTTTCATTTTTAGCAAATAATTTAAGTGTAATATTATTTCCATCAATACTTGAAATAACTATATTATTATCTTCAATAATTTTATCTAGAGCTTCTTTAAATTCCACTTGAGTCGCATATTTCTTTTGAATGACTTCATCTAAAGTAATATCTGAATATGAATCAAAAATATTATCGTAATTACCATTATATGAATCTAAAATATCATCATCAACATATTCATCAAGTAGATTATCACCCATAATTGAAGATGTAAATGATTTTAAATAATTTGTAACAGAGTTTTCATCTATTTTATATGTATCACCAACAAATGTCTCAATTACTTCTTTTACACTAGAAAGTCCTAAAGTTTCATAAGGCAATATTAAATTAGATATTGTTGCATAAATAGAATTATCTTCTAGATATGCATCGGCTTTTATAGCAATTTCTTCTACTTTTGTATAATCAGATGTTGTAGTTGTTTCACTATTATCCTTTACAGAACCATCTTCATTGATTTCAATATCTTCGTAAATTGATTTTCTACCTTTAATATAGTCATTATAAAGCATATCAATAGGAAGCTTAGCTTGTAATTTGATATCTGCATATGCTTTTAAATTATCACCAAATGAGAAAATAACCTTACTAGATTCATTTGCAGCATAAGAAAAAGATTTATTATTAGTTACTTGTGTACCAGTAAGCTTTATATCAGCTTTTGTTAAAAGACCAATTGATGTTGGATTTTGAAATTCATTTTTTGAATAAACAATTGCCATAATAGCATCTGATATTTCTTCTTTGTTATTAGTTTTTTTAACTTCAACAATCTTTTCTTCACCATTATCTTGTGTGTAAGTAATAGTTTTTTTATTATCACATGATGATAAAGAAAGTATAGCAGGAATAAAGCCTAGAGAAAATAATAAAGATAATTTTTTTATTTTCATAATTATGCCTCCTCAAATTCTATTGTACCTGTTGTGTAATCCATACTCTTTACAATTGCTAAAGATTCAATTCTATATCCTTCAGCTCTTAATTTCTTACCGCCATCTTGGAATCCTTTTTCAATTGCAATACCAATTCCTTTTAAATTTGCTTTTGCATATTTGATAATACTAATTAAACCTAAAGCAGCACTACCATTAGCTAGGAAATCATCAATGATTAAAACATTATCATCTTCTTTAATATAACCATTTTCAATTGATATCAATACTTCTTTTTCTTTTGTATATGAATAAATTGATGCAGTCATTACATTTCCTAATGTAGATGATTTACCCTTTTTAGCAAATACTAATTCACATTTAAACTTAAGTGCAACAAGTATAGCCATTGCAATACCAGATGACTCAATAGTAACTACTTTTGTAATATTATCATTTTTAAATTTTTCATACCATTCATCAGCCATTTTATCTAATAATACTGGATCAATTTTATGATTTAAAAATGAATTTACTTTTAAAACATTACCAGGTAATATTTTTCCTCTTTTTCTGATTTCTTCTTCCAATAATTTCATATTCTCACCTTTTATGCTTGTCTTAAAAAAATACATTATCATTATAACAAATAATTTTTTTATTTTCAATAAAAAGCCCTCAGTAAAAACCGAGGGCAAAAATTATTGACGTGGAATATTTTCAATAAAATCTCTTAATGTTCCATCCATGAAATTTTCTTTTAATGTAAATAGAATAGTATTCTCATTAATTCTCATTACTTTTCCATCTACCATCATAGTAGCACCTGTGAAAAATGCCATATATTTATTAGTTGTATATTCATCAACTTTTTCAAAATTAACAATTACAGGAGCTCCTTCTTTTATTTGCATAATTAAATCAAGTGCATAATTATCATCATCAGAAGTAAACTGAGCGAAAACAATGCGTTCACTTGCTTTAGCTATTGGTTCATTATTTTCTAATTCTTCATCAGTTTTTTTCTTAAAAAACATAATTATTCACCCTTTCTAACGTAAGGTAATACCTTAGCTTTCTTATCATTTCTAACCATGATTAATGTTGTTTGTGCATAGCTTTCAAGTATTTCCATTCTTTGTGGTGGACATGCAATAATTACTTGAAGTGGCATTGATGAAATAAATGACATCATGGCTCTCATACGGTTACCATCCATCTTATCGAATACCTCATCGAACATAACTATACCAATAGGATCTCCACCAGCAAAGCCTGTCTTTGTGTATACTCTAACAAATGATGCAATAATAGCAACATAGAATGGAACCTGTGTTTCACCACCGGATTTTTCTTTGAATACTTTAGAATATGTCATTGTTTCACCATCAGCATTTGTTATACGGATATCATAATCCATATATGTACGGTAATCAGTAAACATATTTAATGCACCCTTAGAATTTAATTCATCTTGAGTTAAGCTATCAAATAATAATCTAATTTGTTCATCATATTTAGTTTGGAATTCATATGTGAATAATCCTTGATTAACATCAGCTAAATCAGATGTAACCATATCATAGAATGATGCATATTCTTCACTTCTTGGGAAGATGAATTCATATCTATCGTTACCGAATTTAATTGATGATAAAGTTTCATTAATCTTAGAAATTTCTTGTTCAGCTGTTAAGATATTATTTCTTAATTTAGCAATGAAGTCTTCCTTAAATACTACTTCGGCAGCTTCTCTTGCTTCTCTTACTTTCTTTTCATAAGAAATTAATTCACTCTTTTCAAGCTTATCTAATTCAGCTTCAAATTTATTCATTTCATCTAAACCAGTACCAAGTGTTGATGAATATTTGTTAATATATGCATATTGCTTAGTAATGATTGTATCATGTAATGTCTTATATGAAGATTCTTGAGATTGATATGTTTCTTGATAGCTTGCAAGAGCTTGTTTAAAGCTTTGACCTGAAATAATTTGTTTATATTCTTCTTTAGCTTTTTCAACAATTACAGCATTATCACCAGCTAAAGCTTTTAGATTTTCTTGTAATTCTTCTAATTCTTTAGTCTTATCATAAATGCTTTGGTTTAGATTTTGGATTCTAGTGTTGATTGAACCAGTTTCCATGAATAAAGATTTCTTCTTTTCCTCATTAGCTTTAATTGTCTCTTGAACCTTTTCATAATCATCTTCTAATTCAGATGGTGTAGCATTCTTTTGACGTTTAGCTTGTTGTGTTAAATCAACTAATGCAGCTTTTTCCTTTTCAAGCATTAATGCTTTATCTAGATCTTCAATTAATGGTCTAATATCAATTTGATTTAATAATTGAGTTTCTCTTTCTAGATTATCAGCCTTATCCTTGAATTCAATATATTCAGCCTTAGCTTCTTCAGCTCTTCTAATTAATTCTTGTTGGCTTCTTGCTGCAGCATTCTTACCAATGAATGGCTTATCAATATTTGGATTTAAGTTAGAAACCATATATCCTCTATAGATTAAACCATCAGCAGTAATTGATGATGAATATTTTTCAAGATCTAATTCATTATCAACCATTATTACTGAACCACATGTATAATTTACATAAGCTCTAGCATCTGTATTTTCACATTCAATAATAGATGCTAATGAATTCTTTTCATAATCTTTGAATTTAGAAATTTGCTTAGTATTAACTAAACCGATACCATATAATCTATATCTATCTTTAATTCTTGCAAATATTTGTAATGCTTGATCATAATATCTAGGTTCAACAATTAAGTTAAATCTTCTATTACCTAAGAACATTTCAATTACATCAGACCATTTAGGATCTGTAATTTCACAAAGCTCACAGAAAATATGAACATTGATATCATAATTGTAAATTCTCTTTAATGATTCTTCTAAATCTTGCTTTAAAGCAACTAGATTTGGATTATAGTTACGCTTATTTTGACTAGCATTTCTTTGTAATGCAGAAATTTCATTAATCTTTAAAATGATTTCTTTAGTCTTAGATTGAATTTGACCTAATTGTTGGTTTTTAGAATCTCTTACATCACTAATTCTATTATAGAAATCAGTTAATCTAATCTTTGCATCTTGAACAGATGTTTGATTAATTAATGATAAATTGATATTTGCAGCATCATTATAAATCTTTTCATTAGATAATCTCTTTAAATCATTAATGATATCCTTAAATTGAGCACTTCTCTTTAAGAATCCTTGTTGATTTGCTTCTAATGATGAAATATTATTTTGTGTCTTTAATATTTCTTTATTGATATATTCTTCAGCTTTAAATGTATCATTTGATTGTAATAAATTATATAATTCACGAGCACGCTCTTGTAAAGCGATATTTTCTTGATCTAATTCAGCTAATTCTTTTTGCTTATTAGCTTTATATTGATTTTCTCTTTCAATTTGTTTCTTGCAATCATTGATACTATTCTTTACAGATTCAACATCAAATAAATGCATTAAATATTCAATATATGCTTTATTTTCTTGAATCTTTAATATTTCTTGATATACTAAATCAATTTCTTTTAAATCAGCAATCTTAGCTTGGATTTGCTTTAGAGTAATTTCTAATTCCTTATATGCTCTAATTGAATCTTGAATTGCAGATACATCAATAGTCTTTTCTTCTAGAATATTTTGGTAAATAAATTCCTTAACATCAGCGATTGGTTTGAATGCTAATGCCTTTGGAATTAATCTATAGAAATCTTCATTGATTGAACCAAATGCATTTCTAAATCCACGTTTTGCTTCTTTTTTAGTTAAATAATATTCAAATAATGGATTATGCTTTCTAAATTCTGTAACACCATAAATCTTTTTGTCTTCAGAAATAAACATTGAATCTGAAATAGGCTCATTAGATTTATAGAACATTGTTTTAACAGGTGTTAAATCACCAAATGCATCAATAACAACACCTACAGTGAAATTTGAATCAGTTCTTTCATCATGGAATTCAAGTGCTATATGACCTGAAACATCACCATTACGTAAGTATTCTTTATCATCCATACCTAATTTACATTTTACATAACCTTTGATATCACGTTTACCTTTTTCGTTTGCGGCAAGGTTAAATTGTGTATCACCTGCAGTTAATACAAATGTAATGGCATCCATTATTGTTGATTTACCTGATGCGTTAGGACCAGTAAGTAATGTATTACCATTTATTATAATAGTTTCATTTGAAAGATAATGCCAGTTAATTAATCTGACTTTTACGAGCTTCTTCATTACTCAGCTGCCTCCTCTTGGTTAATCTTATTAATAGTGTTAAATACCTCTGTAATATCTTCTGACTTGATTGCCATTAATATTGTAGGTAATATAACAATCTTACATGCAGATGATGTTAAATCACCTGTAACCTCGATTAGGTTATATCTTCTAAATAATCTTAATGAAGAAATTAAATCAGTCTTGTTTAATTTTTTCTTTATTTCTAAGTAATCATATTTTTCATGAATATCAGATACTGCACATACAATGTTTTCATTTAATGAAGTATCTTTCATTTTTTCATGATATAAAAGTCTTAAGATTAATAATACTAAAGATTCATCTCTTCTTAGTTTTAATGTTGTTTGAGCATTAGCTCCTGATAACATTACACTACCTGTTGGCATATCTAATGTTATTTCATATCCTAAAATTTTAAAGAACTCATCAAATACTTGTTTGTAGCTCATTAAAAAGTAATATGCTTCATTGTTATCTTTTTTATCTCTAGATAAGAATGTACAAAGCAAAAGCTTATTGGCTGTATCCTTAAATTGCTCTTGCTGAGTTGTAGTCATTTTTTCAAGTGCTTCTAACATCTTTCTTCTCTCCTATTATTTACTCTTTTTCTCTGTAATTGTAAAATCTCTAATTGCATATGTTTTAGTTTCTAATACATCTTCTAGAATATCAATTACATAATTTCTTTCAACTGCATAGATTACACAGTATACAGCCATTAAGAATTCTTGATCTGAACATGCTTCATTAATTACTGTACTTGCCTTAAATACTCCATCAACTGAATGAGCTTCTAAGAATTTCTTGATTTCAGCTTCATCATATCTAGCTCTAAATTGTTGCATGAATTCATCATCAAGTTCAAATCCATCGAATCCTAAATCATCTAATGTTTGGTTATAATCTCTACTATACTTACCACGAGGCTGATACAATGATTTTTCACCATCATAAATTTTTAAATTAGGAAGTGTATATAAACTTTCAACTAATCTAATTGACTTATCAATTTTACCAATCTTGTTTTGATCTTTAACGTTCTTTAAGATTGCATTTAATTTACCTACAACATTATCATCTTCTGATAATAAGAATTTAATCTTACCAATTGTAGAATTGATATAGTTTCTATTCTTGTTATCAATTTCAGTAATGAAATCTTCAAGTGCGTTAAATGCATCAATTACTTCATCAATGTTTCTAATTGCTTTATCTACTGCCTCATCAGGATTTTTACATACTGCTAAATAATTATTTGAAATTGATCTAACAATTGTTTCATCCTCTTGGAATTCTTCTAATCTTGTAATGATACTTAATCTATAACGATCAATGTTATCTGTAACCTTTAATCTTACATAGCTCTTATCATAGATATCATTTTTATATGCGATTAATCTTTCCATTAATTTTTTAATTTCAGTATTGTCAACAACAGATTGAATATATTCTTTCATTCTAGCATCAAGTCTTCTTATTGCTCTTATTAATTGTCTTGTGTCATTATATACAAGACTAAATGTTAATGAATAATCAACATTTTCTTTTTGGTTTAACAATGAATAAATATTATAAATGTAGCCTTGATACTCATTTGGATTAATATAGTCTGAAGGAAGTTCTTCATCTGCAAATTCAAGTTGCGGATATGCATTCATAATTGCTTCACATAACGTTATGGCAACATCAGTGAAATTAAGTACTTCCATATAGTCATTAGTGACATCAACATAAATCCAACCACATTCTTCCATTCTTCTTAAAATGTAGTTTGCTAATTCTCTTTTACTTTGTGGGTTAGATTCCTCATCCTCTTCATCTTCTGTCTCATATAGATAACTTGAATTAGTATCTAAAAAATAAATCAAGTCATCTACAACAACCTTCTTATCAATACCAAGGATAGAACCTGTTTCATACACCTTGAATACTTGAAGAATACTTGCTAGATAAATTCTTCTATTTTTAGACGATAACATAGAGAAAAAGTTATCTGGGACCATATCAAAAAAATCCATTTTTTTAAATCTCCCTTTTCTATTTAATATTACATATTAATTTTAACAAAAAAGCGCTTTACATTCAATGCAAAAAGTAGAGTTTTTTCGAAAAAAATGGCACTTTTTACAAAAAAAAGAGATACTAGAAACTATTTAGAAAAAATAGCAACTAATATCTCTAATTTTAAGTCATTAAACATTAAATTTAAATAACAAAATGTCTCCATCTTTTACAGGATAATCTTTACCCTCTTGACGTACTAATCCAGCCTCACGAGCCTTTAGTGCACTACCACATTTAATTAAATCATCATATGCTGTAGTTTCAGCTCTAATGAATCCTCTTTGGAAATCTGTATGAATGATTCCTGCACATTCAGGAGCAAGCATACCCTTTTTGAATGTCCATGCTCTACACTCATCAGGTCCTACTGTAAAAAATGTAGCAAGACCTAATAGGTCATATGTTTCTCTTACAAGCTTATTTAATCCTGGTTCTTCAACTCCATAATCAGCTAAGAATTCTTTTTTAGATGCGTCATCTAATTCTGATATTTCGGCTTCTATTTCAGCTGATATAGCAATACATTTTGCATTTTGAGTTTTAGCATATTCTTTTAATGCTTGGAAATTCTTATCATCAGTTTGGTCTGCAATATAATCTTCAGCTACGTTTGCAACAATCATAAAAGGCTTAGATGTTAAAAAGCCATAATTTTTAATGTATTGTAATTCTTCTTTTGAAAAATCTAAAGCTCTAATTGGCTTTTCAGCTTCTAATTGTGCCTTTAATTTTAATAATAATGCATATTCAAAAGGAGCATCATCCATTTTTGATTGTGCCTTCTTTTGAAGCTTTAAAGCTCTATTAGTAACTTGTTCTAGATCTGCTAATATTAATTCTAGATTAATAATTTCAGCATCTCTTACAGGATCAATTTTACCTTCAACATGTGTTACATTAGAATCTTCAAAGCATCTTACTACCTCTAATATTGCATCACAGTTTCTAATATTTCCTAAAAATTGGTTTCCTAATCCTTCACCCTTAGATGCACCTTTTACTAATCCTGCGATATCTGTAAATTCACATACTGCAGGAATTGTCTTTTTAGGATTATACATGCTAGATAATACCCATAATCTTTCATCAGGTACCTCTACCATACCTACATTTGGTTCTATTGTTGCAAATGGATAATTTGCAGCTAATGCTCCTGCCTTTGTTATTGCGTTAAATAAAGTTGATTTACCTACGTTAGGTAATCCAACTATGCCTGCGGTTAATGCCATAATAAAAAAACTCCTTAATTATTTTAAATATAATTGATTATAAGCATCAATTGATTCTTGAATTACTTGTTTTGCCTCTTGGCAGCCAAAAACATCTGTTACAACTGTAGTTTTTCCTTCTAGTTGTTTATATACTGTAAAGAAATGCTTTATTTCTTCAAATAAATGATCTGGTAATTCAGATATATCATTATATATATTCATAGATGGGTCATTTATACATACAGAAATAATTTTTTCATCTACTGCTTCTTCATCTATCATTTTAACAACACCAATTGGTTTACATCTAACTAAAACAAGTGGGTCAAATGATTCATTACTTAAAACTAAAACATCTAGTGGGTCTTTATCATCACTATATGTTCTTGGGATAAATCCATAGTTTGCAGGATAGTGTGTAGATGTATATAAAATTCTATCTAGAATAATTAATCCTGTTTCTTTATCTAATTCATATTTTTTCTTACTACCCTTTGGTATTTCAATACAAGCGATGAATTCATCTTGTTTGATTCTATCATTATCGATATCATGCCAGATATTCATAAAATCACTCCTTAAAACATTATTACTTTATTATTATACCCATTGAAAATGATTTAATCAAATGTTTTTATCTCTTTTATAATAAAAGTATAAAAAATAGAATTCCAAAAGATTAAAAATCTTTATGTAATTCTTCTAGAGGAC